>WFUQ01000029.1 GCA_015484935.1 Gammaproteobacteria bacterium | reverse complement strand
CGTGATCACCAGCCGTCAATCACGCGTACAGAGCTGGTTCCTCGACACCAATCTGGTCATGGGTTACTGGGGACCTAACGCAAAACGCGCTTACCACCACACCGCACCGGTCAACGCACTCTATGCATTGCATGAGTCACTGGTTATGTTGCAGGACGAAGGGCTGGAAAACAGCTGGGCACGTCATGCGAAAAATCATCAGATCTTACGTGCCGGCCTGGAAGCGATGGGACTATCCTTCATCGTAGACGAAGCCAGTCGCTTGCCACAGCTGAACTCTGTCACCATCCCCGATGGCGTAGACGAAGCTGCCGTCCGTGGTCGCCTGCTGAACGAATTCAACCTGGAGATCGGTGCTGGTCTGGGCGCACTGGCTGGCAAAGTCTGGCGTATCGGTCTGATGGGCCACAGCTCACGTGCCGAGAATATCTTCCTGTGCCTGTCTTCTCTGGAAGCGGTACTCGCCGACATGGGCGCACCGATCAACAAAGGTGTGGCTCTCGATGCTGCCACAGCAGCGATGAAATAATCATTTTTTCACTGTTGACTGGAAAAAGGCCTCTTCGGAGGCCTTTTTCATTTCCGCTCCTGACTTGTCTCTAGTCATAAAGTTATAGAGAAAACAGCCGTTTAGTCTTGTAACATCCCTGCATCAATCGACGATAGCAACATCAGGTTCAACACCATGCAAGCGCCAAGACAGATCGTAACCCCGTTCCGCCCCATCCCTCTGGATGTTCCTGAAGGCATGAAACCGAACGAGTTCTTCAACAGTACCGAGAATCTGAATGACCTGATCCACAATAACGGTCTGCTGGTGAATCCTGAAAATCTGGTGTTATATCGCAAGGCTCTGGGACACAGTAATGAGTTCGATTGCTCGATCATCTACAACACCTCGCAGACCATCCTGAACCCACTGGGCAGGCCGGTGCGTCGCACCCAGGTGCCACAGGATGTGAAAAATGTCTGGAACCGTATGAACCAGATCATGATCGAGTATATGCTGGAGCAATATCCTGATCCGGGCAAACATCTGGTACTGGCCGGCGAAGCCAGTCTGGATGCTACCTGGCCACTGACATCACCGGGTGTGCCCAGCATCCGCATGTTGCACAACCACTTCATCGTGTTTCCGCTGGATCAGTTGGCACAGGCGGAAGCAGCTGAAGCCGACAACCCCAATCTCACCGATGGTGGTCAGCACAGTCTGTTTCAGCAACACATGCGTCAGACCTATCGTGATTTCTTCGATCACGCTCTGGACTTGCAGGTATTGAAGCCCATCAGCTCGGATGAATCCCGTCTGGAATTGACCGGCTACCCGCAAGGTCTGCCGTGCTGGGAGATACAGGGTGGCGTCGATGCACTGAAAAAACCGCAGTTCTGGAAGGAGTACGATTTCATCCTCAAAGGCTTCATCGATTTCTACCGCACCTTCTTCACACAAGTGTCATCGCGTAACGCACCGATGCCCAAGAGCGCCTATTTTCCGAAACAGATCGAATCAGAACTGTTGTTCAATAATGACTTTCTGAAAACCGCCAAGATGGTACGTGACCGATGTGTCACCGATGCCAAATACGCCAACTCACTGCGCTGGCAACCTGCGTTCAAACAACTCATCTACCGTAACGATGCCGGCAAGTTGATCGTCACCATCAGCCAGAACTCGATCGGTAATGCCATCACTGAATTGCTGGGCGTGGTAGTCAACCGCGCACCGGATGCAGAAGCCTATGAAAAATCAGAACCGGCACTGATCGAAAAATTACTGGAAGTGCGTTCGCGTCTTATCGAGGCAGATCTGGGTGAGGGCATCGCGACTGATTTCTGGGGCACCGAATAAAACGCTCAAGAGATAGCTAACAGATCACTCAATACGGCCGTTTCCTGATACCTATCCGGTATAACAGAACTGACACGCTCAATTCAAAGATGATAAACGCGATGATTAGTACCGTCATCGATACCGCATCCAGACTGAATATCTGCTGCATCATATAAGCTGGTAACAGGGCCTCCGGAACCTGATCCAACAGCGGCGCCATACTGCTGGGCTGTAATTTCAACCGTCGTTTGATAAAACTGGCACACAGATCGCCCGACATCGCCAGCAGGCCGACTGCCACTCCTATCTGTGCAGCATACCCCATCGAAATAGCGGCAACAGTGGTGAGGATGATCGAACCGAAAACCCCGCGCCACGTTTTGGACCCACCTAACAGCGGCTGACCGTCAAAAAACAGGATACCTGCATCCAGCGCAGAATCGAAATGTTTTCCGAACAGGTCACGCAGAATAATCGGGGTGCCATTTGCCACGATAAGCAGTAGCAACAGATGGAAAAATGATGCGGTGAAAATTTCGGTCAACAGCATATCCGCTTACCTGGTCTGTTGGCTATGGTTGACAAGCAGGATCGAAAAACAACCTGGGATGTGCATCCTGTATTCGCTCGTCCTAAACGGTGTATTGTTCGATGATGGTTTTCGCCTTGTCACCATAGCGCTTCACCCATTGATCGAGTACGGGTTTACTGATCTTCACGCCAGATGACAACTGTTTACGCAGGCGTTGCAGGCCCTCGTCTGAAATCCTGTCCTCTCTGGAAACACCGGGTGTCGAAGTCTGCCTGTCTTTATCCTGTCTCATAATCGATGACTTTAACAAAAACACCGCTCACTATGGCAACATTAGCCTATGCAGATATTTTTAGTCGGCGGTGCCGTACGCGATGAATTACTTGGCTACCCGTTCTCGGAAAGAGACTGGGTCGTGGTCGGCGCCACACCACAGGAGATGCTGCAATCCGGTTATCAGCAGGTGGGCAAGGACTTCCCCGTCTTTCTGCATCCCGACACCAAAGAAGAATACGCGCTGGCACGGACCGAGCGCAAGACCGCACCCGGCTATAAAGGCTTTGCGGTTCACGCCTCACCGGATATCACACTGGAACAGGACCTGGAAAGACGCGACCTGACCATCAATGCGATCGCCAGGGATATGGATGACGAGCTTTTCGATCCGTTCAATGGTCGGCAGGATATCAAGGACAGAGTGTTACGCCATGTCTCACCTGCCTTCGCTGAAGATCCAGTACGCATCCTGCGCGTCGCGCGTTTCGCCGCCAGATATACCCACCTCGGTTTCACCGTCGCCAACGACACCATGGCGCTCATGTCACAGATGGTCAACGATGGTGAAGTCGATGCGCTGGTACCGGAGCGAGTCTGGCAGGAGATGAATAAAGCACTCGGTGAAAAAACGCCGACGGCTTTCATCGACATACTCAGACGATGCGGCGCTCTGGCACGGATCATCCCGGAACTGGATCGTCTCTGGGGTGTGCCCCAACCTGAAGAACATCACCCGGAAATAGATACCGGTATCCACACTATGATGGTACTGGAACAGGCCTGTCGATTAAGTGATGATGCACAGACAAGATTCGCCGCCCTGGTACACGATCTCGGCAAAGGCACCACTCCCGAGCAAGAGTGGCCGCGCCACATCAACCACGAAGCCCGTGGCGCCGACATCGTACTGGATGTATGCAAACGTATGCGCATCCCGAATGATTATCGAGATCTGGCAGAACGCACCGCCCGTTTTCACCTGCACTACCATCGCGCACTCGAACTCAAACCGGCAACCGTCGTTAAAACCCTTGAACAGCTAGATGCGTTCAGAAAACCCGAACGTTTCGAGAAGTTTTTATTGGCCAGTGAAGCCGATGCCCGCGGTCGCCCAGGTTACGAAGACCGTGAATTCCCGCAAGGCGATTATCTGAGAGAATCATTGCAAGTCAGCAGCGATATCGATGTTCGCACACTCATCGAACAGGGTTATGAGAATAAAAAACTGGCAGAAAAAATCAGGCATGAACGCACGACGCGTGTCACTGTCTTGAAACAAGGATACGCCTTCTGACAATGTAGAATTATCATGTACTGACTACAGCACCATCATTGAATGTTTGTGACTTGCCCGGCACACTATCTCTATCTCTGATACGTTCCAACGCAATCAATCTGCTATCAACAATATTCTCTTCAGGTATTTTTTTGAGGACACCCAGTTTACCCAGTCGCTGCAGAGACTGCTCTCTACTTGTAACGATATAGACTTCACGGCCCGCATTAATCATTTCAAGAATAGAATCTTCGAGCGCTAAAGCAGCTGAAACACCAAGATGTTTAACGTCAGTGACATCAACAACCAGCGTATGGCAGCCACCGATTTGTGAGTTCTTACGTGTGATCGCTCTCGAGCTACCGAAAATCATCGTGCCACGTAAATATAACAACATGATTTTACCTTTGGCATCTCTTAATATTTCTTTTTCGCGCGCGGATAACTCTATATCGTTAGTATCGGAATCAGCACTATCAGGGTCTGTTATCGCTTTGACATCATCACCCTGCAGTTCAGATAGTCGTGTGATCGTCATGATGTTGGCGATGAACAGGCCTGCACCGACAGCAGCTATCAGATCAACAAAAACTGTCAGGAGTATTACGCCGTAGGTGATCAGAGCCCCTTTACCTGAAATAAGGTGTGCGCGCTTAAGAAAACTCCAGTCGATGATATCTACGCCTACCTTTAACGCGATACCAGACAAGACTGCCAATGGAATTACTGAAGTCAGACCAGCTGCCCACAAGACGACCACAAGCAATATAACCGCTCTTATCAAGCCAGACAGGGCTGTTCGTGCCCCAGCCTGGATATTCACAACCGTACCCATCGTCGCACCTGCACCAGGCAAGCCACCAAACAGCCCGGACATGATATTGCCTATACCCTGGCCGACCAGCTCCTTGTCCGACTTGTGTCGTTTACGGGTGATACTATCTGCGATAACTGAGGTGAGCAAGGCATCGATACATCCCAACATACCCAATACGATGGCATCTACCAACATCGTTCCCCATTGTTGGCTGCTGAATACTGGCAGTTGAAAATCAGGTAACCCTGTTGGTATCTCACCTATACGTCGTATATCTGTCGGGCTGAACAATAGCACCGATATCAAGGTACAGACGACGAGCGCAACCAATGGTGGAGGAAGATATTGCTTGCTTTTATTCGGTATCAGAAAAAGTATGGCAAGCGTCAATATTGCTAATGCAGCCTCATCCACTTGCAAACCAGAAACTAATACCGGGAGATTTTCTACTACACCAATGACACCACCGCCTGGAGCAGGTTGCCCCAGCACAGGCCCTATCTGCAAGATGATAAGGATAATACCGATACCTGACATAAAGCCAGACACGACAGTATAAGGCATCAAGGTCACATATTTACCCAGCCTCATCACACCAAAAAGAATCTGAAACATGCCTGCCATAATCACGACAGTAAACGCCATCGCCATTCCACTCTCGGGGTCTGAAGCAATCAGCTTTGCGATGACAGCAGTAAAGACAACCGTCATCGGACCAGTCGGTTCCGAAATCAATGTGGGTGAACCACCGAACAGAGCAGCGACCAGACCTACGAGGATTGCACCATACAGGCCTGCTTCTGCACCAGCACCTGATGCAACACCAAACGCCAGAGCCATAGGCAAGGCAATAACTGCTGCAGTAACACCACCGAACAGGTCACCGCGTATGTTTCCTAAGTTTATTTCGTTAAAAAGTTGCATGCCGCCACATAATTCTTAATACAACAGTGTCCCTATAATAATGACAAGAGAAATACCGGAGATATTATGAATATGAGTAACGAGAATTACTCATTGTTAATAGTGATGGGTGCTATAGATGACTACCAATAAGCGTCATTCTATTGTTATCACTAGCGGTCTACTTTCGTTTTTTGGCTGGCTTTTTCTTGCTGACGCTATTATTACAAGATGCGGATCTTTCTTTTTCTTTGAGAATATTCTCTAACTTAGGCCACATTTTCTGCATGCGCTCTCGGATTGTCGACTCAGAATCAATAACAAAGTCCAGAAATGTTTGCGCGACCAGAGAAAGCTCTTTACCTTTTGGATAAACGATATACCAATTACGCAAGATAGGGAAACCCTTGACGTCGAGGATTGCCACCGGACCATCAGTGCCTTCCAGCGACAATGTATGCAGTGACAGGACTGACAGGCCAAGACCACCTGCAACAGCATGCTTTATCGCCTCATTATTCCCCAGCTCCATGCGTATAGCAGGACGCTTCCCTATTTCATCAAACGCTTTGAACATAGCATCACGGATTCCAGAGCCAGGTTCACGGACAATAAATGGTTCCTTGACTATCTCTTTCAGACTAATATTTTTCTTGTCAACCAGCGGATGATTGCGTGGCGCCATCACGACAAGCGGATTAGGGGCAAAGGAGAAAGCTTCAACCTCGAACTCACCCTCCGGTGCCTGACCCATGATATACAGATCATCTTCGTTAGCGCGAATGCGCCGTATAATGCTATCCCGGTTGGTAACTTTTAATGAGAGGTCGATACCTGTGTAGATATGGCTGAACTCCCCCAGCATTTCTGGAGCCAGATATTTTGCCGTCGTAATAACACCCATACGCAAGCGTCCGCGTTTAAGGCCTTTCATATCAGACGCTTTCATTTCCAGATTCGCCAGCGTTTCAAACATAGCCCGACATGTACTGTATAGCTCGTTACCTAATTCCGTCGGCTCAACGTTTCGACCAACATGCTCAAATAACGGCAAACCGATCGCTTCAGTTAATTTCTTTATCTGCATGGAAACGGTAGGCTGAGTAAGACAGAGCTCGTCAGCTGCCTGAGTAAAGCTGCCTAGTCGGTAGATGGCTTCGAAGACCTGGAACTGACGGAGCGTGGTATAACGAATAAGGTGCTCCGGCATGGCTGCCGGTGGAGTATATCCACTATCATTGTATGTTGATATAAGGCTCATCAGTCTGATCTTTCATCTCAATGTACTGTTCGAGTATATTTTTACAATCAGCATGCGCATCAGGATCTTCTCTGCATGCCTCTATATATTCAACGGTTTCTACAATTTCCTTATTTTCAGGTACAGCAAAATCATTTACAGATAAAGAAAAAATCAACTCTAAAGTCGTCATTGCTGGCACCCTTCATAAGGACAGTATGCCTCATTCAGACATACATGGATATCAATATTATCTCTATTACCTATAGATAATAGCCTATCATTATTAAGACCATATATTTTTCATGGTAATAGGGCGCATCCTGCTCATCCAGGTAAGTACAAATGCAATATTTATGAGTCTCGTATGAATATCTAGACACTACTAATCAAGATTTAAGGCACTACCTATTGATAATTATCGATGAGTCAGGAACTTCAATCAGGCCAGACACGTCGCACGGACTGATAAGTGTCAACCGGGGATTTCAGTGTATTTACTGACTCTTTTTTGCCAGCAGCAGCTTTCTTTTGTTGCACAGCAGTTCTGGCACCCTGAGAGGCGGTCTTAGTCTTCTTGACAGGTTCCTTGATCTTCTTATCTGTACTCGCTTTGGTCATACGCATGGATTCCATTAACTTATGCTTTGCTTTGTCGTTACTACTCATACCTTGATCACCTCATTGATAAGTTCATCTATTTCACTGGCAGCATCGATACCGCGCCGCCCCATTTCAAAAACGCTCTTACCTTCCATCGCACTGTTTCTGAAGACCGCCCTTTTACGTAGAGTCGTTTCAGCAACGGGCAGATCGATCTCCGACAATGCATCGCGAACCAATCCAGACAAGGT
>WFUQ01000028.1 GCA_015484935.1 Gammaproteobacteria bacterium | reverse complement strand
CAACCACTCCAACCGAACGCTCGCTAAACCTATCAAGGCTAAAAACCGCGCCCAGACACGGTTCATGTCAGCCATCAAAGCCAATATACTCACTTTCGGACTCGGCCCGGCCGGTACCGGCAAAAGTTATTGCACCGCTGCGATGGCGGCAGAAGCCTTGATGCAAGGCAAGATAGACCGGATCATCTTCACCCGGCCGGCAGTGGAAACAGGCAACAGCCTTGGTTTCCTGCCCGGCAAGCTGGATGAGAAATTTGATCCGTACTTCTCCGCATTCAAATCCTGTCTCATCAATATCGCCGGTAAAGGTGTCATAGAGTGTGCACTTAAGAACGGCAATATCTCGGTCGAGCCCCTTTCCTACATGCGCGGCAAAACCTTCAACCGGTGTTTCGTGGTACTGGACGAAGCGCAGAACTGTACCTCGGAAGAATTGAAGATGTTCATGACGCGCACCGGTGAAAACACCACTGTGGTGATCAATGGTGATCTCAGTCAGTCGGACCTTTCCGGCTATTCAGGCCTGTTTGAAGCCATCCACAAGGTGCAGGATGTCGATAATGTGTATGTGCATCAGTTCCAGTGTGATGACATCGTGCGCAGTGGTATCGTCAAAGATATCATCATGCGGTATGACGAACCGATAGTGGAGTTTGCCTAGGCAGTCTCTTGAACTGACAGGGCCGGAGATGTTCTCCGGTCTCTGTCTGAGATAGTTACGAACAGGTTCGCCTAAGCGATATTGATCTGTTCCATAAAATAACACAGGCAATCCTGCCGAATGGCTTCTGCCCTGGTGGTGTACATGGACAGGATGACATCACGTCGGAGACGGATGTCGCCCCCATCCAGATAGAAAAATTCATCTGTCACATTCTCATTGGATTCGTTATTGATGACGAAGGGCAGGGTGTCCAGACGGGTTCTGGCGAACAGAGAATCTGTTTTCAGGCGGGTGAAGTTCTGTGATTCCAGATCGCTATCCAGTGTCAGCTCCGTGCTGTCGTCCGTCCCGAAATCGATGATGTCGGGTACTTTGACTATCGCGATGGTGTGATACAACCTGCTGTCTGAGCCGGTGGCTTGCAGGGATGTCATATTCAGTATGGTATCCAGGTAGCGGGCGACAAAGTCGATGGTCGCGGGTTCGCCTGACTGGCCGCATTCGAGTACCACTGCCGGGCAGAAGTCAGAGAAACAGGACGACTGCGTACCTTTGGGGTTGGTGAAATACACCGTGATGTCCGAGAAGCTCGATGCGAGTTGCAGGCAATGCGGGTTGAGCAGATTGACGCAACCGTAGTAAGGGTTCTTGCCGGTATTGTTGTGCACATCGATGCTGGCGAAAGGTTTACGCTTGCGCATGATGTCGGTGACGGTGTTCATCAGGTCGGTCTCTGCGCAACTCGAATGTTGTGTGCCGGGCCAGGTCCGGTTGAAGTCTATCTGGTGATCCAGTCGTCGTACGTTGCTGGCGGCCGCTTCCACGTTGCCGATGAAGATAGAGAGTGATCGCGGTAGATTTTTTTCTTTATACTGGTTCAGCAGTTGGCGTATCGCATAGAAGCTGGTGGTTTCATTACCGTGCAACAAGGTACAGATGAATAACGGTTGCGGGTTCTCACCGCTCAGATGGATGAGCGTGGGTTTGCCCAACAGCGCATAGAGTTCGGTGGCTTCTGCCTGTAGCAAACCATCCGGTATCGAATCGTAGATGTTCAGCATGAAGCGAAGTCCCACTCGTGTACGGGGGTGTTCATCTGCTGGTTACGGTAGTAACACCGGGTCATCAGTCGGTGATCGTGATCGTGTTTCTGCAGGAATTGTTTCTGCCACATGCTGCCAGTCTGTTTCGAGTTGATCCGGTCTGCGATGATACCAAGATAGTGCTGTACATCGGCTTCATCTATATCAAGTTTATGCAAACCTGTTTCAGCCTCGATCAGTAATGTATCGAGTATGAGTTTGCGCAAGGTGTAACGTCTGCCATCTACCCACTCGACATGCGCATCGATACCGCGCTGTGCGGCCAGATAAAAATTATCTTTCACTTTGGCGAAATCGATCTGGTCTGCCACCGGGTCGCTGTAACAGGCGTAGAAATGTGCCAGCCCGTAATAGAAAGCGATGTTGGCGATATTGTCCTGCAGGCTGGGTGCAGCTGCCGCGACGCGGTGTTCGATGCGGATGTGTGGATTATCGGTCATGCCGTCGTTGAAACCGATCAGGGGTCGGTTCCAACGCCAGATAGTACCGTTATGCAATCGCACGTGGCGCATCTCGTCAGGCAGGCTTTCATAATCGACCGGCAACAGGATCGGGAAGTGTTCGAGGTTTTCTGCGAATGTTTCATACAGGGAGCGTTTCGCAAAGCCGCTGCCGAAACCGACACGCTGCACAGGACCACGTGCAGCTGCTTCGAAGCCACCTGTGGGTACGGATTGCTCGAATACCGGAATACGTGTCTCATGCCACAGTGACTTGCCGAACAGGGTAGGTGAATTAGCCGCGATGGCCACCATAGGTGCCGACACCAGCAGTGAGCTATTGTAATAGGCAACGGCGTGATCGACAGGTGTCTGGATATGGATCTGCAGTGAGGTCGATGCGGCTTCCAGCATCACATCGCGATGGCTGGATTCGAGCGTGTCTTCACCGGTGATGGCCAGCTTGATCGACTCCCCCTTGCGTTGGCGCATCACCTGTTCATTGAGTGCGCGATAGCGTTCGAGGGTAGACAGGTTATCCATGGTCAGATGGGCGTCCTGCAAGGTGGGCAGGATGCCGATACCTAACAGGTGGCAGCCCAGACCGGAGGCGGTCTGTTGGCTGTCAGCCCAGACACTGGCAAGACTGGTCTCGAAGTCGCTCAGCACGCTGCTGGTCAGACACTGTGGTTCCACATTCAGTTCGATGTTGAATCTGGCGAGTTCGGCAGTGAGCAGGGGATTGTCGCAACGGCTCAGGAAGGTTTCATTGTGCGGGCAGGGCTGGCTGTCATTATCGATCAACCAGGCTTCCAGTTCATAACCGGCGATGGTCTGCGGGTCACGGAAATGGCCGGATTCAAACCATTCTCTGAGACGTGCGGTCTCGGCAGTCAGACGCTGATGGTAGCGTTTGTAATCTGCCTTGCTGAAGCGCGTATATCGAATCTCTTCACCCATGCTTGCACGTTTCCTGTGTTGAACTCTGTCTGATATACAGCAATGTCCCGGTCATCCCGGGCGACTGTAGATTGTTCAGTGTCACACAATAAAAGTAGTCGATAGATGAT
>WFUQ01000027.1 GCA_015484935.1 Gammaproteobacteria bacterium | reverse complement strand
GGTTTCTTGCGACCGCTGTTGACCCGTACCTGACCGCTACGGAGCAGGCGGTGGATGTGGCTTTTGGGTACGCCTTTGAGTCGGGTCAGCAGAAAATTATCGATACGTTGACCGGCCTGATCGGGCTCGATGGTCACGATGTAGGCGCGGTGGCTGGCGGTTTCGCTGGTTTCAGTCACGGGATAGATTGGGCGGATATCGGTAAATTGACCATAAGTTACACATTTTGACAGACTTATCCGTACATGTGTCAGCTAAGCTGTTACAATTACAGGAGATTTCAGAAAAATACGATTTTTTAGCGAAATCCCGGACACAGTTTTAGAGGTGTGTCCACAAGAGCAAGGCGTGTTATGTTGCTCACACGATAGTGCCGATACCGGCTTTTCCGGTAAGCGGCGCAAACACTGAATTCAAATGTGCCCCTGTGCTGTAGATAGAAAAACCAGGCAGCCAGGGACAGATTGATAACAGAAGAAAAAAACGACAATGATTAATCCGGTTCTGATGACCTTCGACAGCTTCGCGACTCCCGAGTTATTGCTGACGTGCCTGACAGTTTTGGCACTCGCAAACGTTCTGGTGTCGTCTGCTGTTATGCGCCTGCGAGGCCGCCTTTCTGGTGGCTGGTTTATGGCCGCAGAAAACAGGGCAGAACCCAATTCCACAGGTTTGAAACAAAATGAAACGCATCCTTATCAATGCGGCTCAGAAAGAAGAAGTGCGCGTAGCCATGGTAGATGGCCAGCAACTCTACGATCTGGACGTCGAAATACCCTCCCGAGAATCCAAAAAGGCGAATGTTTACAAAGGTAAAATCACCCGCGTAGAACCCAGTCTGGAAGCCGCTTTCGTCGATTATGGCGCTGAGCGACATGGCTTTTTGCCATTCAAAGAGATCGCCCGAAGCTACTTCACCGAAGAGGCCCGTCAACAGCAGGGTCGTCCTGATATCCGTACGGCTGTCAAGGAAGGTACCGAAGTGGTGGTGCAGGTCGAAAAAGAAGAGCGCGGTAACAAAGGCGCTGCCCTGACCACATTCATCAGTCTGGCAGGTCGATTCCTGGTGCTGATGCCGAATAATCCTCGTGCCGGTGGTGTGTCCCGCCGTATCGAAGGCGAAGACCGCAATCTCATACGCGAAGCCCTGAGTCAGATGGATATCCCCAACGGCATGGGGGTCATCGTCCGTACTGCCGGTGTCGGTCGCAGTGTTGAAGAACTGCAGTGGGATTTCGAATACCTGATGCAGCTGTGGGAGGCATTTGAAAAAGCGACCTCAGAACGTGCTGCACCCTTCCTGGTCTATCAGGAGAGCAATGTCATCATCCGTGCATTACGGGATTATTTCCGTAATGACATCAGCGAAGTATTGATCGATTCGGAGAAAGTCTACGAAGAAGCCAAGACTTTCGTCGAACAGGTCATGCCTAACCGCATCAGCAAGATCAAGCGTTACGAAGATACCGTGCCGCTGTTCAATCGTTTCCAGATCGAAAACCAGATCGAATCGGCCTATCGCCGTGAAGTGACGCTGCCTTCCGGTGGTTCGGTGGTGGTCGATCATACCGAAGCCCTGATCTCCATCGACATCAACTCGGCTCGCGCCACCAAAGGCAGCGACATCGAAGAGACTGCGACCAATACCAATCTGGAAGCTGCTGATGAGATAGCGCGTCAGTTACGCCTGCGTGATCTGGGGGGACTGGTGGTGATCGATTTCATCGATATGATGGGTTCACGTAATCAGCGTGCAGTCGAAAACAGATTGCGAGATGCGGTCAAGATCGACCGTGCCCGTGTACAGATCGGACGTATATCGCGCTTCGGTCTGCTGGAGATGTCACGCCAGCGCCTGAAACCGTCACTGGGTGAAGCGACGCAGATCGTGTGTCCACGCTGTACCGGTCACGGCACCATCCGTACTGTTGAGTCACTGTCGCTGTCACTGGTGCGCATCATCGAAGAAGAGGCTCTGAAAGAAAACACCGGGCGTGTCGATGTGCAGGTACCGGTCGATGTTGCGACGTATATGCTCAACGAGAAACGCAAAGCCATCATCGAGATCGAAGCGCAGACGAAAAAACGTGTGCTGATCATCGCCAATTCAACACTGGAGACGCCGCAGTATCGCGTCGACAGGGTCCGTACCGCGGATATCGCTGAAACATCCGATATGGCAAGTTATGAACATGCGGATAAACCCGAATTCAATTATGAGGCGGTGAGTACCAACCAGACTGTTATCCAGCCTGAAGCCCCTGCGGTCAGAACGATCACACCGACTACGCCCAAACCGGCTGCACCAGCACCTGCCGCACCTGCAACCGAAGAAAAATCATCCGGTTTTTTCAGTAAATTGTTCTCACTGGTGAGCGGCGATTCCACTGAAGAAGAACCGAAGCCCGAGCCGAAAAAACAGGCGAACCGTTCATCTGGACAGGGTGGTCGTGGACGCGGCAGAAACCAGCGTGGCCAGAACCGCGGTCGTGGTCGGGGTCGTGGTAACCGTAATAACCAGAATCGTAATCAAAATCAGAACCAGCAGGCTGGTGGCGATAAGCAATCCGCCAACAAGTCCGGTTCGAATAAACCGGCTGACAAGCAAGCCGGCAACAAACCCGAGAATAAACAATCGGGTGAAGGTGGCGGTCGTTCGCAGTCCAGTCGTCGCGGTAGACGAGGTGGCAGACGCCGTAACTCGAACAATAATGCGAATCCCAAATCGGCGACTGAGGGTGGCAATAACAATCCGTCATCTGCCCAGCAGGAAAAATCGGAAAAACCTGCACAGCAGCCGTCGCAGCCTAAAGCGAGCTCCGATGCGTCAAAAGCACAACAGAGCAAACCTGCAGAAACAAAATCTCAGCAGCCGAAACCGGCTGAGAACAAGGCTGCGCCCGTCCAGACTCAGAAGCCTGATCCGAAACCATCACCTGCGCCGCAAGCTACAGGCAGTGGTGACAAGCAGCCTCAGAGTAATGACAACAAGCCGGTATCGACCTCCGCTGAATAGATCAGCAGTCTTCGATAGCTGAAATAAAAAAGCCCGATGATTCGGGCTTTTTTATCGTCTATCCGGAAGTAGGCGGGCGAAAAGGCTCAGCCTGATTTCTGGATCCGCTTCAACAGACCTTCGGCTGCATCCTCCACCATATCCAGTACCATCTCGAACCCGTTGCTGCCACCGTAGTAAGGGTCGGGTACTTCGGTGTGTGTGGTGTTCTCGCTGTAATCCAGAAACAGCTGGATGCGGTCTTCATAGCCGTCCGGGCAGATCGCTTCGAGATTGCTGACATTATCGCTGTCCATAGCGATGATGTAATCGTATTCGATGAAGTCATCTGCACAGACCTTGCGTGCACGTTGCCGACTCAGGTCGAAACCCCGTCCGAGTGCTGTCTTCTGAGCACGCTCATCCGGCGGCTGGCCGACGTGGTAGGCATGGGTGCCGGCAGAATCGATGTGGACTGCATCCTCCATGCCTGCGTCGATGACCTTCTGCCTGAAGACACCTTCAGCTGTGGGGGATCGACAGATATTGCCCATGCATACGAATAATACTTTTGTCATCAATAGCTCCAGAAAATGTGGGTGTAGTTTATGGTGCTTTTGTCCAGAGTCAAATTTGAGCTTGCCCCTGTCGATGTGCCGGTAGATAGGCTAATATGCCGCCTGCCTGTTCACCGACAAAATTTCACTCTACATGTTGCAGATTTATAACAGCCTGACCCGCAAGAAAGAAACCTTCACTCCGATCGAACCCGGCAAGGTGCGCATGTATGTCTGTGGCATGACGGTGTACGATCTGTGTCATCTGGGTCATGCGCGTGTGCTGGTGGTGTTCGATACCGTGGTGCGTTATCTGCGGGCGAGTGGTTATGATGTCACCTACATACGAAACATCACCGATATCGATGACAAGATCATCAACCGCGCCAACGAGAACGGCGAAGTATTCAGCGCGCTGACCGAGCGTTTCATCACTGCTATGCATGAAGATGCGGCTGAACTGGGTGTGTTACCACCGGATGAAGAACCGCAGGCGACCCATTCGATGGACGATATCATCGCGATGGTGCAGACCCTGATCGACAAGAAACATGCCTATCTCGCCAGTAATGGCGATGTGTATTACGATGTCAGTTCCTTCCAGAGCTACGGCAGGTTATCAGGTAAACGGCTGGAAGACCTGCGCGCAGGCGAGCGTGTCGCGGTGGATGAACACAAGGATGACCCGCTGGATTTCGTATTGTGGAAAGCCGCCAAACCGGATGAGCCGTCATGGGATTCCCCCTGGGGTAAAGGCCGACCGGGCTGGCATATAGAGTGCTCCGCCATGTCGACCTGTTGTCTGGGTAATCATTTCGATATCCATGGTGGCGGTCAGGATCTCCAGTTCCCGCACCATGAAAACGAGATAGCGCAATCCGAAGCCGCGACCGGTGAGACCTTCGTCAACCTGTGGATGCACAACGGTTTCGTGCGCATCAACGACGAAAAGATGTCCAAATCACTGAACAACTTTTTCACCGTGCGCGAGATACTCAAACTCTACAAAGGCGAAGAGATCCGCTATTTCGTGCTCGCCAGTCAGTATCGCAGCCCCTTGAATTATGCCGACACATTACTGGATAGCGCACGCACCGCACTGGCGCGTCTGTATAACAGTCTGCGAGGTCTGGATGTGCCGACCGATACCGGCAGCGATGATGAATACACCCTGCGCTTCAACAAAGCGATGGATGATGACTTCAATACGCCCGAAGCGATCGCGGTCTTGTTCGAGCTGGCGGGCGAGGTCAACAAGGCACGTGATACAGATTCTGAACAGGCATTACAGCTCGCGGGTAT
Source organism: Gammaproteobacteria bacterium (assembly GCA_015484935.1). Taxonomy (GTDB): domain Bacteria; phylum Pseudomonadota; class Gammaproteobacteria; order SZUA-229; family SZUA-229; genus S139-92. Next base: position 492 of record WFUQ01000027.1, on the reverse strand, counting down.
CCTCAAGCGGCTGGCGAACGTGCTGGGTCTGCTCGAAGCGGATCCTGAAACCTTCCTCAAGCGTGGTGCTGGCGACAGCGATGACAGTGCGCAGATCGATGATCTGGTGGCTGCACGTCTACAGGCGCGTACTGACAAGGACTGGGCCGAAGCAGATCGCATACGTGATCAACTGACCGAGATGGGTATCGAGCTGGAAGACAAGGATGGTGAGACCATCTGGCGGCGCAGCTGACGAGGCCTGGTCTGGAATCAGACCTGCATCGATTACCCTGTATTTTTCATTTTCCCGCTGACTCTGGTTGGCGAGGCGCCTGTTTTATCGTTCTGGCATCTTCTGTCATGAGCGGCTTCCTCTGATAGCTATTGATCTGTCGTGTGGCGACTCCAGCCATCGAGTGTGTTCTGTGCAGAAATATTCGGCTATATGCCATCTGCCCTGCGATTCCAAGCCGGTTTATTTTCCATACTTTTTATATGTCATTGATTAGC
>WFUQ01000026.1 GCA_015484935.1 Gammaproteobacteria bacterium | reverse complement strand
TCGCTGCCGTCGCGTATCTCGGCAACATCCTCCAGCAGCAAGGTATCTTCGATGCGGTTGCCGCCGTCTTTACCGGTCCAGACCGGTAACTGCCGCAGTTCATCGACGCTGAGGTAGCGTCCGCGTGTACGGGTGCTAATCTCCTGTGTGGTACTGATCAATCTGCCACCGGGTGCGTCATTGTTATTGCGCTGGATCAGCTCACTCAGCTCGGTCAACGACATGCCGATGCTGGCGAGTTTTTCCTGATCGGGGATGATCTGTATCTCACGTTCCACCCCGCCGCCGGTTTCCAACGAGGCCACCCCGGGCAGATTGATGAACCATTTGGTGAAGGTGTAATCTGCCCAGCCACGCAGTTCGGTGGCGTTCATCGCATCCGAGCTCAGTACGAACTCCATCACGGGTAATTGCGAGGGATCACGTTTATAGATGATGGGGGCTTCGATGGTGGTCGGTAAAAACCGTTTGGCCCGGTCCAGTCGAGTGCTGGCATCGCGCAGGGCAAGGTCGATGTCCGTGCCATAGGGAAAACTCAGATCGACTGCGCTACGGCCTTCACGTGTCGAAGATTGCACCTGAATCGCACCTTCGGTGATAGCGAGTTGTTCTTCGAGGTGTCGGGTGACCTGATCCTCCATGATCTGTGCCGGTACGCCACTGTCCAGCACGCGTACCCGGATATCGGGATAGATGATCTGCGGCAACAGGTCGATACTCAGCCGTTGCAGGGAGAACAGGCCGATGACGATAACGGTGAGTGTCAGCATCAGGATGGCGACAGGGTGGTTCATCGACCAGGCGGCCAGTCCGCCTGTTCTGAAACGTTGTCTCATGGCTGGCGATCAGTCCCGGTAGTCACTGTTTCCGGTCGGGCGACTGTGACGGATTTGCCGTTACGCAGACCGATGAAACCTTTGGTGACGATAGAGCTGTTCACATCCAGACCGGAAACGATGGCGATCTGATCACCGTATTGGTGACCTTTGACCACATAGTTCTTCTGTACCTTGCTGTCGTCATCGATGATGTAGACATACGCGCCTTTGGAATCATGGTGGATGCTGTGGGCGGGAACCACCAGTTTATCGACGGAATGGGTAAACAGTTCGACGCGAGCCAATTGACCGATCTGCGCACCGAAGGGTTGCGGTTCGAGACTGATCTCGATTGTGCCTTTGCGCGTGTTCTCATCGATACCGGGATAGATGCGGCTGATCCTGCCGTCATGTTGTGATGTGCCCAGTGCATCGATGGTGACTGAGACATAATCGCCGATTGCGATGGCCGTCATCCATCGTTCCGCCAGTTTTATTTCGAGCAGCAGGGAATCCGGGTCGATCAGGCTCAACAACTGACTGTGCAGCGCCACCACATCGCCCGGTTCGAACAAGCGTTCGGTGACCTGACCCGCGAAGGGTGCACGTAGCGTGGTCTGTGCGAAACGCGCCCGTTGTAATTTTTCTTCGGCCCGGGCTATCTCGAGTGCGGTGGCGGCCTGGGCGATCTCTTCATCCGATGCCAGTTTTTTCGGTTTGAGCGTCTTCAGGCGTTTATAATCCGACTCGGCCTGTTTCCTGCCGGCGATGGCTTTGTCCAGCTCGGCGGAGATGATGCTGTCATCCAGTCTGACCAGTACATCCTCTTTATTGACATGGTCACCGGGGTAGTAGGGCAGCTCGACGATTCTGGCACTGAGTTCGTTGTAGATGCGAACCTTGCGTTTGGCTTTCAGGCTGCCACTGGCTTTCAGTTGCGTACGGACTGCCTGTATCTGTGCCTGTTGCGTTTCGACCAGATGCGCGGTTTTAGCGCGTTTATGTGATGAGGCGGTGTCGTCACTGCAAGCAGACAGCAGGAATGACGATACCATTATTGAAAACACTACAATTGTCGGTGACTTGTTCGTTATAATCATGCCCGAAGTTTATCGCATAAGTGATTGAAGTATATATACGCAAGCTCTGATTGTTTAAGGAAGCTCTGATTAATTCATCCATGAATTATCAGATCACGGGAACGGTAAAAATGCGATTTTACCGTTCCCTTCATTTTCAATGGCTTACCAGCCATCGAAAATGGCAGCACATCCATGTGCTGCGGAAACTCTGAATTAATCATAGTTTCCTGAATCAATCAGTAGAGGTGCAAGGTTGCACCGAAATATTCGTCGGGTCGGCTGACCTGTCACAACACTGTTCGACCCGTCTGGAACCCATAACGACCATGTTTCACCGCCCGACAGAAAAACCGCATGCCGACCGTTCCGACTGGCAGAACATCAAACGCCTGTTGCCGTATATATGGGATTTCAAGGGCAGGGTGATGATCGCACTGGCATGCCTTGTGCTATCCAAGCTTGCTATCGTGGGGATGCCGCTGGTACTCAAGGAGATAGTCGATACGCTGGATATGAACACGTCGAATGTTGTGCAGAACACGGTGGCCATACCGTTGACGTTATTACTGGCATACGGTGTGCTGCGTCTGACAGCCAGCTTGTTCAACGAGATGCGAGATGCGGTGTTTGCCCGGGTGCGTTATCACGCGATGCGCAATATCTCACAACGCGTGTTGAAGCATCTGTATTCGTTGTCGCTGAGTTATCATCTGGACAGGAAGACTGGTGGTATCACCCGTGATCTCGAACGTGGTACCAACAGTCTGAGCTCTATCCTGAATTATCTGGTGTTCAACATCATCCCGACCGCTGCTGAGTTCAGTCTGGTCGCTGTCATCCTGCTGGGTCAGTACGAGCCGCGTTTTGCTATCGTGACGTTTGTCACCGTGGTCTGTTATATCGGGTTTACCCTGGCGGTGACCAACTGGCGTATGCATTTTCGGCACACCATGAACCGTCTCGAATCACAGGCGAACGGTTATGCGGTAGACGGCATGCTGAACTACGAGACGGTGAAATATTTCACCAACGAACAATTCGAGATCGCGCATTATGACGAGACGCTGGACGAGTGGGAGAAGGCAGCGGTAAAGAGCCAGAATTCGATGTCCTTGCTCAATTTCGGGCAAGGCGCAGTGATCGCAGTCGGTGTGACGCTCATGATGATCTATGCTGCGCAAGGTGTGGCAGACGGGAGCATGACGCTGGGTGATCTGGTGTTGGTGAATGCCTTGATGTTGCAGTTATTCTTGCCGTTGAATTTTCTCGGCATCATCTATCGGGCGCTTAAATATTCATTGGC
>WFUQ01000025.1 GCA_015484935.1 Gammaproteobacteria bacterium | reverse complement strand
GGTCTGGTCCGTAGCAAGAACGTCCTGTCTGTGCTGATGCAATGTTTCATGATCGCCTGTGTGGTGACCATACTCTGGGTGTTCGTCGGTTACAGCATGTCGTTCTCCGATGGCGGTAGCATGAACGATTGGGTAGGGGGTCTGAGCAACTTTGCACTGGGCGAAGTGACACGTGCATCCCTGAGTGGCACATTACCGGAGACGGTCTTCGTCATGTTCCAGCTCACCTTTGCCATCATCACCCCGGCGTTGATCGTGGGTGGTTTTGCCGAGCGGATGAAATTTTCATCTATGTTGCTATTCAGCGCATTCTGGGTGGTACTGGTGTATTTCCCGGTCTGTCACTGGGTCTGGGGCGGCGGCTGGCTGTCCGAGATGGGGCTGCTCGACTTTGCCGGAGGCGTAGTGGTGCATATCACGGCCGGTGTCGCCGCGCTGGTGGCTGCGATGGTGCTGGGCAACCGGAATGGATTTCCGGGCACACCGATGATGCCACATAACATGACTATGACAGTAACCGGAGCAGGTATGTTGTGGGTGGGCTGGTTCGGCTTTAATGCCGGCAGTGCGGTCGCCGCGAACGGGGATGCTGGCATGGCGATGCTGGTGACACACATCAGTGCCGCTTGCGGTGCTTTCACCTGGGCGGTGATGGAATGGATAAAATACGGCAAGCCGAGTGCGTTGGGCACTGTGACAGGTATGGTCGCGGGTCTCGGGACTATCACACCGGCTTCAGGTTTCGTCGGTCCTATCGGCGGTCTGGTGATCGGAATCAGTGCGGGTGTCATCTGTTTTATCGCGACAGGTTTCATCAAACGCACCTTGAAGATAGACGATTCGCTGGATGTGTTTCCGGTGCATGGTGTCGGCGGAATGCTGGGTACGCTGATGGCGGGTATCTTCGTATCTGCCGGTCTGGGGGGTGCAGGTTATGCTGAAGGTATGACCATGGGGTCGCAGGTACAGGTGCAGTTGATCGGTATCGTCGCCACCATCGTGTATACGGCGGTCGTGACTTTCGGTATCCTCAAAGTCGTCGATGTACTGGCAGGACTGCGCGTCGATGATGATTCCGAAACCGAAGGTCTGGATATCACACAGCACGAAGAACGCGGTTATATCCTGTAGCGTTATCAGCTGAGGAAACTCTGATTGATTCAGAGCTTCCCTGAGTGCCAAAAGCCGACCGTCAGCGATGATGGTCGGCTTTTTTATGTCTATGATATATTCATCGAGAAAGGTATTACGGGATAGGGGTGATGCTAAAAGGTTTTTTTATCGTATTGATGAGTCTGTCGCTTTCAGTTACAGCAGCTGTCTACAAATGGACCGATGCACAGGGCAATGTGCATTACGGTGATAAACCAGTAGACAGTAATCAGGCGAATGAGATCAAAGTGGACAGTGCCACGGTCAGATCAGGCGTGACCGAATCACGTGCCGAGAAGCGTGGCAAGTTACTGGATGCCATGGCAGAAGACAGGCTGGAAAAAAAGGAAAAGCGGGAGAAACAGAAAGCCGAGCGGAAACAGCGTCGCGCTAAATGTAATTATCTGAAAGACCGCCTGCGCAGACTGGTCAATTCCAGTCGGGCATATCGGCTGGATAAAGATGGCAAGCGAGTATACGTATCGAATCAGAGCCGTGAGAAATCGATAGGCCAGTTACGAAAACAGGTGAGAAAAACCTGTCGCTAGTGAGTACGGGCTATCGGCTGTTATCTATCGTCAGGCAGCGTCCGGTGCCAGCTTGGTGATAACAGAATTGAGTGCGTGATCGAATACAGAATGTCCCATGATAACGGTGGTGTCACCGTTTTCTATCTCGGTGGTAAATTCCTCGAAATTTTTCTCGACCACGATCTCACCGGTGTGATTGACGAACACCAGATTGGAATCTTCCACGATGATGACTGACAGCTTGCAGCGTCGCGCGATGGAGTCTTCCCCCATGTAGACCTGGAACCACATACCCGGCATGATGTTAGGCGGCAGCTGTGGTTTGGGTTCCTGAGGTGGTTCGACTACTGGCTCGGGTGGTTTCGGGTTGGCGGCTTCTTCCGCGAGCACTTCCTCGGCCTGTTCTAGCTGTTGTTCACTGAAATGCACCTGACTGATGAGGTTGTGGTGGGCATCCAGCAACCCCTGTATGACATTTTCGATATCACTTTCAGATTGATTGGTGCGGGCAAGGTGCTCTCGGATGTCATCGACCAGAGTCTGTTGGCTTGATTGCAGGTGGGCGAGATCTTCAGCAGTATGCAGCGTCTGCACACTGGCGACGATATCGCGCAGTAGTTCGAGGATGGTGATCCACTCATCGTTTTCTTTGCCGAACTCAAGGTAGTGATTGAACATCAGCGTCGGCCAGCGTTTCAGTACCAGCGGGTGGACGGGTTCCGGCAGGACTTTACCTGTCGTCACATTGCGCAGTGCTTTGAGTACGGTATTTCGCGCATGTTCGCGTAATACCTGACGCTGTGCTTCCTCTTCTTTTTTGCGAGCTTCGGCTTCCAGTTCTTCGACGAAGAGGTTGAGCTGATCCAGCGCATCCTGAAAGGTGCTGGTCTGAAGATCGAATTCACTGACCAGTTTGGAGACGATCCTGTCCAGCCTCTGGTAGACGCTGTCTTCGTGGTCGGTCACACCGACAGAGACATCGGCGATCTTGTCCAGTAACTGGCGTGCAGGATGATCGTCGTAGATGAAAAATTCCTGGTCGACCATCGAAGCCTTGATGATGGGTATCTGCAGGCGTAACAGCAGCGCCTTGATGGTATCCGATATCTCGTCATCGTCGATGATGGCATCAAATATCAACTCGATGAAATCGATAGTTTTTTCAGCGATCTGATTGATGCGTTTGGTGACAGCACCTCCGGAGGTGCGTGCGATCTCGGATAACAAAGCCTGTTTGATCGCATCCGAATCAAATTTGAGTTCGCCTGGTGCACCAAATTGCGGGGTCGCCTGCACCTGCGACAGAGCCGTCAGTATCTCATCGTGCCCATAATACTGAGGTGTTGAAACGGGATACGAGACCAGTTCCTGATCCGCATCGTCACCATGCGCACCACTTCTGGCGACAGGTGCACCGAAAAACTGACCGAGGACCTGACTGACCTGATTGGCAGACAGTCCGGCAGTGTAGTGAGAGTATTCACCGTCAGCAGATTGCTCACCTGCTGTATTT
>WFUQ01000024.1 GCA_015484935.1 Gammaproteobacteria bacterium | reverse complement strand
AATACCACGGTCGCGCCCTGCTGGTCGCTACCGGAGCCTGCGCGATCAATTGCCGGTATTGCTTCAGACGGCACTTCCCGTACAACGATGCCAGCAGCAACAACAAAAATATCGAACAGGCCCTGCGCTATCTGCAACAACACCAGGAGATAGACGAGATCATCCTCAGCGGCGGCGACCCGCTCATGCTCAGTGATACACGTCTGACCGAGCTCGTCGGGCAACTTGAAAAGATCGATCATCTCCGCACCCTGCGCATCCACAGCCGCCTGCCGGTCGTGCTGCCCTCACGTATCAACCCGCCCCTGTTGAAACTGTTCGCTTCCAGTCGATTCAGAATCGTTCTGGTCATCCACAGCAATCATGCCAACGAGATCAGCACACAGGAAGCCAGCGCATTGGCAGCCCTGAATACGGCCGGCATCAGTCTGCTGAATCAGAGCGTTTTGCTCAAGGATGTGAATGATGCTGTCGATACTCTGGTTGAGCTGAGTAAAACGTTGTTTGAGCATCATGTCATGCCCTATTACCTGCACCTGCTGGACCCGGTAAAGGGAGCCATGCATTTTGATGTCGATGAGCAAAAAGCGTGCAACTTGATAGCCGCAATGCGGTCGAAACTCCCCGGCTATCTGGTGCCAAAGCTGGTGAGAGAGATTGCCAATTGCACGTCCAAAACAGCAATTTCTCGTAACTGAGCTACACTTGTAGTGCTATATGCAAAATAAAAGCGACTCTGCTATCTAGTTGTTTTTTATAGTCAATTTCACGATTGACAGCAGAGTAAATAATAAAAGCATAAAAATTGGGACTATCCTGACGGATGAAATTACATATACCAGAACAGAGCAAACCGGGCAAAGACGCATTTCCCAGCCATCCGCGCAAGGTCAAGAAGTGGCTGGCTGACCTACCGAACGCCAATATGGGCGAGATGACTCGCCAGATATTCTCCACCGTTCGAGAACTGAACCGGCAGAGCATGCCGAACAAACATCGCATGGAAAACATGGAGATGTTGCGCGAACCTGCACGGAAAATCTTCGAACATCTGAAAAAGTATTTCATCAACCGTACCCTGCCGTTACCGGAAAAAAGCCGCAAGATCATCAATCTGAACCTGTCACTGCTACAGGAGATGGCGTATGGCTACAAGATAATCGTCTACGAAGCTGCCAACAAGATCGATAAAAAAGTCGATGACAAAATGCAGGCTCAGGCCATCTGCCGGGCGACACGTTACATGTCTGAACTGTTCCTGCGCGCTTCCGAAATCTATGCCGAGACCCCGGTAGGCCTGTGGTATGACGTACACCAGATGTATCACTATGCAGCAGGACAACAACTGCAGGACAAAGACGTTGCAGACAGCGAACACCCGCAGGCGAAGAACACCATAGAAGATTATTACAAACAGATATTGCTGTTCGCACTGGCCCGCCCCATCGCACTGCGACAGAGCGACACCGAAAGGCTGTATCACAAACTCAGCGAATGGTCGGCGTTGGCCAGACTGGGAACCATCGGCGAGGAAGAAAACATCAATCAGTTGTTCTGCGCCATCATCGATGAAGATCGCGCACCCACCTACCTGCGCAAGGAAGATTGCGGTGCCGACAAGAACATACACACATTAGACACATCCGAACTGGTCGCCCTCATCAAACAGGAGATCAGCAGTTCAGAAGCCGAAGTTGGCAGTATCACCGTCGGCGAAAAGATATCGCTGGAGACACTCAAGGTGCTGGCGACATCCTGGGGAGTCTGTGCCAAAAGACGATTCTCGAGAGCAGAGAAACAAGGCCATATCGCCGCCGCCATCGGTCTGTCACATGCTGCTGCTGCAATCCGCAAAGAAGACGAAAAACCGGAGCCTGGTGAACAGAAAGAAGAACCCAAAAAAGATGCCGGTCTGAGCCTCGAATCGATCGCAGACATCCGCGGCCCTGATGATAACTACATCACACACACCGAAGTCGGCAACAACGAAGAGAATGCCTGGGACATGGTCGCCAGTGGCGCAGCCCTGACCGATGCCTATGACAAAGAGCGCAAGATGCTCAAGCAGGAAAGTCTGAAACTGAACAAAGAAGACCCTGACCTGCACTGGCAAGTAGTCAATGTCAGCGCTGGCGGATACTGCCTGCGCTGGGATTCTGACAATACTTCTCGCGCACAGATCGGTGAGATCATCGCACTGCGCGAACGCGAACCGGATGGCAGTTTTCAATGGCGTGTCGGTGTCATCCGCTGGATGCAGTTCACCAGGGAATACGGTCTGGAGATAGGCGTACAGGTATTGTCGCCCAAAGTTATCGCCGCTACAGTGCAACGCGCAAACCGACCCGGTGAAGACCCGTTCGAAGCCCTGATGTTGCCCGGCATCCGCCCCTTGAAACAACCGCCTTCAGTGTTGACACCTGCTCACGCTTTCAAGACCGGTGATAAACTAAAGGTTAATGTGTTCGATCAGGAATTAGAGATAAAATTAGGCGAGATAAAAGAATATACCGGCTCGTTTACCCAGTTTGAATTCATCAATTATGAAGAAGACAAACGCATCAACAAAATCGCAAAAAAACAGGAAGCGGAAAAGAACAAAGATGATTTTGATGAAATCTGGTCTTCGTTGTAAACGCTCACAATCATCTACTTTCGTAGATCAATCCAACTGGAATTGATGGATACCATACGTGCAAGATAAACAATTAAATCTGATCATCATCGACGACTCTTTCGATACAGAAGAAAAGATCGTCAGCACTCTGCGGACACAGGGTTACGCACCACGCTCTTCACGCGTGGAGGACGATGAAGATCTGATCGAATCCATCCAGAACAAAAAACCCGACCTGGTCCTGTATACCCGCGGCATGGAACTGATCTCACTGAAAGAGACCTGTGACTGCATCAAGAAAACACTCGACTGTGCCCCCATACCACTGATCGCTGTCGACAAGGAAGAGACCGAATCCAACGTGGTCGAGGCCATGCGCGCCGGAGCATCGGACCTGTCTTCCTACACCAACATGGATCATCTGATGATGATCATCAACCGTGAAGTGAATGCTTACCGTAACTGGCAGAAGACATTCCAGTTACAGACCGCCTACGAAGAGACAGAGAAACGCTGCGCCTCACTGCTCGACAGCTCACGTGATGCCATCGCCTACGTACACGAAGGCATGCACGTGTATTCCAACGATTCTTATCTGTCACTGTTCGGCATCGAACACTCCGATGAGCTGGAAGCCATGCCGGTACTCGACATGGTGGCACAGTCTGACCGTGACGCATTCAAGGAAAGCCTGCGTGACTTCATGCAGAACAAGGGCAACAGGCAGTCGGAGACACTCACCCTGGTCAAACCCGATGGCACCGAGTTCCAGGGCATCATCGAGTTTTCGACTGCCAGTATCGAAGGTGAATCCTGCGTACAGATAATCATCAGACAACAGCAGGGCAACTCGGAAGATCTGGAACGCCAACTCAAACTGCTCAGTCAGAAAGACCAGCTGACCGGCTTGTACAATCGCCAGTACTGTCTGGAGCAGCTCGATATCGTCATCACAGAATGCGAACAGAATGACTCACAGTCCGCCCTGTTCGAGATACAGCTGGATAACTTCGACAACATCAAGAACGAACTCGGAGTCTTCGGTGCGGATAAATTCCTGATCGAAGTCGCACAGGCACTCAACGCCATCGTCGATGACAGCCACGTACTGTCACGTTACATGTACTCCAGTTTCACCATCATCGCAAAAGATATCAAACAGGATGATGTCAACGATTATGCGCGCAAAGTACAGAAGATCATCAGTGACATGGAAGCCGAGATCGACGGTAAACATATCAACACCACCTGCTCTGTCAGTATCGCACTGATCGACAAAGACTCACCGGACTGCAACGAGATACTGGCACGTGCTGAAAAAGCCTCTGCCGAAGCACTCGAACGTGGCAACAACCAGATCCAGCTGTATGTACCGGAGAAAGGCGAACTGACCCGACACGAAGTCGAAACCAAATTCAAAGCCCAGCTCACCGATGCACTGAAAAACGACAAGTTCGTGCTGCACTACCAGCCTATCGTCAGCCTGCATGGCGACACCGACGAACGCTACGAAGTGTTCGTGCGCATGGGGCTGGATGAATCCGATGAACTGGTCATGCCTAAAGACTTCCTGCCGGCAGCTGAACGGATCGGCATGTCTATCGCTATCGACAGATGGGTGTTATATCGAACGGTCGTCGAACTCACCAAACGCTGGCAAGCCGGGCACCGCACACGTTTCTTCATAAAACTGTCAGCCGCATCACTGAAAGATGAAACGCTCATCGACTGGCTGGATTTTCAGATCAAGGAGAAGAACCTGCCCGATAACAGCCTGGTGTTCGAAGTGAAAGAAAATGTCGCTGTCACCAATCTCAAACAGGCGAAACAACTGGCAGACAGTCTGCGCAAGATAAAATG
>WFUQ01000023.1 GCA_015484935.1 Gammaproteobacteria bacterium | reverse complement strand
TCGATCATCTTCTCGTCGATACCTTTCTGGTCGAATACATCCATATCCAGTAATGCTTCACGGATCTCGGTGTTGACGTTATTGACGGCTTTGGTTACGCCTTTGCCCATATAACGGGATTTATCACCATCGCGTAATTCCAGTGCTTCGCGTTCGCCGGTGGATGCGCCGGAAGGCACTGCCGCACGTCCCATGACACCACTGGTGAGGGTTACGTCAGCTTCGACTGTCGGATTTCCGCGTGAGTCAATGATTTCGCGAGCATGGATATTCTTGATTGCAGACATTGTTTTGTTTACTTCCTGAAAATTTGATTGATTATTTTGTATTGACTGTACTACTACACTTTTACAGATTCATCTCTTCGAACGGTTTTGATTTGACGGTATCGTCGAGGATCTTCAACGTCTCCAGCAGCGATGCCATCTTATCGAGCGGCCACGCATTGGGGCCGTCACTTTTCGCCACAGAAGGATCGGGGTGGGTTTCCATGAACACACCGGCGACACCGGCTGCGACGGCGGCACGTGCCAGCACTGGCACATGCTCACGCTGACCACCTGATGATGTGCCCTGGCCACCCGGCAACTGCACCGAATGCGTCGCATCGAACACCACAGGACAATCGCTCTCACGCATCACCGCCAGTGAACGCATATCGGACACCAGATTGTTATAACCGAAGGAGACACCGCGTTCGCAGACCATGATGGAATCATTACCCGTCGAACGCGCTTTATCGACCACGTGTTTCATATCCCAGGGGGCGAGAAACTGGCCTTTTTTGATGTTGACCGGGATACCCGCCTTGCACACATTCAGAATAAAATTGGTCTGACGACACAGAAATGCCGGTGTCTGCATAACATCGACCACATCCGCGACTTCGTCGATCGGGGTATCTTCGTGTACGTCGGTCAGAACCGGCACACCGATATCGTCTTTGACTTTTTGCAGGATACGCAAGCCCTGTTCGATCCCCGGTCCTCGAAAGCTGTCGCCGGATGAACGGTTGGCCTTGTCGTAGGAGGATTTGTAGATAAACGGGACACCCAGGCTATCTGTTATCGCTTTTAACTGTGCCGCCGTCTCCAGTGCCAGCGCTTCACTTTCGATGACGCAGGGACCTGCGATAAGAAACAGAGGTTGATCCAGACCAACCTCGAAACCCACCAGTTTCATCAGGCTGCTACCTCGCCGGTACGTTGCTGGCGGTATTCCAGCGCGGCGCGGATGTAGTCCGTGAACAGTGGATGGCCCTCACGCGGGGTCGAGGTGAACTCGGGATGGAACTGGCAGCCGAGGAACCACGGATGCGCCTGTGAGCCCTGGCTATCCAGTTCGACCATCTCGACCAGACTATCATCCGCCGAGCGACCACAGATCACCAGACCGGCTTCCTGTAACGGTTCCAGATATTGATTGTTGAATTCGTAACGATGGCGATGACGTTCGACCACCGAATCACTGCCGTACACTTTACGAGCCAGTGAGCCTTCGGCCAGCTTGCAACGTTGCCCACCCAGACGCATGGTGCCACCCAGGTCGGAATCGGCATCGCGTGTTTCCAGCTTGCCGCATTCGTTGAGCCACTCGGTGATGAGTGCGATGACCGGATACGGTGTATCCGGATTGAATTCACTGCTGTGTGCATCGGTCAGACCAGCGACATTACGTGCATATTCGATGACTGCGACCTGCATACCCAGACAGATCCCCAGATAAGGGATTTTGTTCTCACGTGCATATTTCACCGCGGCGATCTTGCCTTCGATACCTCGATCACCGAAACCACCCGGTACCAGTATCGCATCCAGTTCGGAGAGTGCCTGATAATCGCCGCATTCCAGTGTCACCGAATCGATATAGCGGATATTGACCTTGGCACTGTTCTGCACACCGGCATGTGACAGCGATTCATTGAGGGATTTATAGGATTCGGTCAGATCGACATATTTACCGACCATGCCGATGGTGACTTCATAATCCGGATTGGCCATGACATCGACTACACGCTGCCAGTCGGACAGATCGGACGGTTTGGTATCCAGATGCATCTTGCGTGCGATGATGTCATCTACGCCTTGTTCATGCAGCCACAGTGGAATCTTGTAGATATTATCCAGATCCTGTGCCGAGATGACGGCCTTCTGTTCGACATTGGTGAACAGGGCGATCTTCTTGCGTTCTTCGTCCGGGATGATCTGCTCGGAACGGCACAGCAGGATATCCGGCTGGATACCGATGGAGCGTAATTCTTTTACCGAATGCTGGGTCGGTTTGGTTTTGATCTCACCCGCAGTCGGGATGTACGGCACCAGTGTAAGATGGATGAACATAGCATGTTCATGACCCAGCTCCACGCCCATCTGGCGTATAGCTTCCATGAATGGCAGGGACTCGATGTCACCTACGGTACCGCCTATCTCGATCATGGCGATATCGGCATCTTCCGCACCCAACCGGATGCAGCGTTTGATCTCGTCAGTGATGTGCGGGATAACCTGCACGGTGCCACCGAGATATTCACCACGTCTCTCCTTGCGGATCACTTCTTCGTATATCTTGCCGGTGGTGAAATTACTGGTCTTGCCGGTCTTGGTGCTGACGAAACGTTCGTAATGACCCAGATCCAGATCGGTCTCGGCGCCGTCTTCAGTGACGAACACTTCACCGTGCTGAAACGGACTCATGGTGCCGGGATCGACGTTGATATAGGGGTCGAGTTTCATCATGCGGACTGTCAAGCCCCGGCTTTCAAGGATGGCGCCGATCGATGCGGAAGCGATACCTTTACCTAATGAAGAAACAACACCACCGGTAATAAAAATGTACCGCGTCATATCTGATGAAATGCTCTCAAATGAATTATTGTCACTGGTTACCGGATGGCCGGAAGCAACCATCACTTACGGGATGCTATGGTATCAACATTCGACTACAGTCACAATGAAAGCCACCCCGGGTGAACAGATAAATTTGGCTTAACTGTACTAACATTGACATGACCGGCAACGACTTTACATCACCACCTGGATCGCATCAGCATCGCCCGGAAGCAGCTGACATCTTGCCGATAATATACTTTTAATAATCGACATAACTATCTGTTTATCAATGAAGATAAAGCCTGAATGATAAAAGCGCGTTACCAGAATCTGTTACAGCAGGACAAGCTCAAGCCGGACACCGCGCAGGCGCAGGCTGTGTCCATCCTGCAAGAGCTGTACGAACAGTTACTCGATTACGACCCGCATCGCACCAGTGGCATCGTCAACCGGATGAAGACTGCCCTGTTCGGTCCGCAATCATCACCACAGGGAGTCTACCTGTGGGGTGATGTCGGCCGCGGCAAAACCCTGCTGATGAACCTGTTCTATCAATGCCTGCCTTTCGAGCAGAAAGCTCGCATGCACTTCCATCATTTCATGCTGGACGTACACGAACAACTATCGACACTGCACGGCCAGAAAAACCCGCTCACCCATCTCGCCCGGGAATATGCAGCACGTTACCGGATAATCTGCCTAGATGAGTTCATCGTCACCAATATCACCGATGCGATGTTGTTATATGGCTTGCTGGACGAACTGTTCAAACAGGGTGTGGTGCTGGTGGCGACCTCCAACCGGATACCCGATGACCTGTATCTGAACGGCCTGCAACGTGAACGTTTCCTGCCAGCCATAGCACTGATCAAACAGCGGACGACAGTACACCACCTCGACAGCATCGAAGATCATCGCATGGCGCTACTGGAAAAGAGCGACCTGTACCATGCACCGATCACCGCAGACACAAAAACAAAGATGCGCCAGCAGCTCGAATCACTGGCGGTATCTGACATCATCGATGAAGCAGTCATCACGGTGAACAGACGCGAGATACCGACCGTTGCACGCAGCAACGAGGTCATCTGGTTCGAATTCGAGGTGTTGTGTAACGTGCCACGTGCGACACCTGACTACATCGAGATAGCGGAGGAATACGGTATCGTGTTGCTGTCAGGCGTGCCGGTCATGACGGAAGATATGGATGACAAAGCACGCCGTTTTATCTACCTGATCGACGAGTTATACGACAAGAACGTCACCTTCATCATGAGCGCCGAAGCCGGTGTGGATGAAATCTACCAGGGTTCTATGCTAGCCTTCGCCTTCAAACGCACCCGAAGCCGTCTGATCGAGATGCGTTCGGAACACTATCTGTCTAAATCTCACATCCTGTAACGACCATTTTGCCAAACACCTTGCCACCAGAATTACAGACTATCGTCGATGAGATATGCGTTCTGGGTTGCACGCACGTCAATAAGATCATCACGCTGCTCGAACAGGGCAAGACCATCGATACATATCACACACTGAGTCGTTCAGACTATCGACTCGTACTGCAAGAGCTGAAATGCATCATGCGAGTCTACGTGGACAGAGACTGAGCACTGTTTTCCCCGCCAAAGCTATCGATTCAGCTGTCGAGGCTTTTGACAGTTTGGCGATAAGTAAAATCCACTGTTTTTCCAAGTCCCTGTTCCATAGGCTTTTTTACAGGATGGCACAGGGATTGCTTCGTATCTGACAGCAGTCTTTTACAACACGATACAACACTCTTCGTAAATGTGAGAAAAGTTGTGGAGCTACAGATATGTTCAAACAATTTATCGTTATAGGTTTGTTATTTGCGATCGGATTCGGTTTCGGCAGCCTCGCCACGCCTGTGGGCGTAGACTGGAGCAAGGAACTCTCCCAACCCGAATCATGTGCACCTGTGCATCAGAAACAACCGACTCAGCGTTCGACCAAGAAAGTATACGCCTGAACCCGTTTTGCGATTTTGCAGCGCCGCGGCTAACACTTCATCCGCAAGGTATGTTCGATAGCGACTGCGCTCATATTCACCAGACTTCTTACCGAGATCGACTGTGCGACCACATGCACCGATTTCGACATGCCCATCAGGATCGGCCCGACAGTGATACCGTTGCCGATCACCTTCAGCAGATTCACCGAGATATTGGCCGCATCGGCATTCGGCATCACCAGCAGATTGGCACTGCCACTCAGTTTTGAATTGGGAAATAACCGTTTCCGGATGGCTTCATCAAGAGCGGCATCGGCATGCATCTCACCATCGACTTCCAGATCAGGTGCGATCTCCTGCAATATCTCGACCGCATTTTTCACTTTCACTGTCGTCGGGTGATCGAACGCCCCGTAGTTCGACTGTGACACCAGCGCAGCTTTAGGTGTGATACCGAAACCCCGTATCTCTTCCGCAGCCAGCAAGGTCGTCTCGACCAGTTCGGAGGTGGTCGGCTCTGCGGTGACATGCGCATCACAGATGAACAATGTCTGTGACGGCATGAGATGTGCCACCAGCGTCGAGGCATCGTGGATACCCTCTGCTCTACCGACCACGTTCATGAGTGTCGCCAGGTTGCGTCGAAATCCTCCTATCACACCGCAGATCATGGCATCGGCTGCACCGGCTCGCACCATCAACGAAGCCAGTATGGTGCGTTGTGTGCGTAACAGATATTGTGCACCACCCGGTGTCACGCCCTTGCGTCCCATGATCTGATGGTACATCTGCCAGTATTTTTCGTAATCCGGATTATCCTGCGGATCGACGATGGTGACATCCTGCCCGTCACGTATCCGTAGACCCAGCTGATTGATATTGTCTTCGATGTTGCAGCGATTCCCTACCAGTATCGGCACAGCTATCTCGTTATCGACCACCTGCTGCGCCGCCTGCAATACCCGTATCTCTTCACCTTCGGCAAAGACCAGACGTTTATTGGAGCCACGAGCACGTTCGAACACCGGCCGCATGAACAGACCTGTGCGATAAACGAAATCCTGTAACCGGCTGCGGTATTCATACAGATCGTCGATAGGCCGTGTCGCCACCCCCGAATCCATAGCCGCCTTCGCCACCGCTACAGACAGCTCGATGATGAGGCGTGGGTCAAACGGTTTGGGGATGAGATAGTCCGGGCCGAACTTGTCCGGCTTGCCGCCATAAGCACGTAACACCCTGTCAGACACTTCCTGTTGCACCAGTTCGGACAGCGCATTGACGCAGGCCAGCTTCATCTCATCGTTGATACAACACGCCCCCACATCCAGCGCACCCCGGAAGATATAGGGGAAACAGAGTACGTTATTGACCTGATTCGGGTAATCCGAACGTCCGGTGCAGATGAGTGCATCGTCACGTACCGCCTTGATCTCTTCGGGTAGTATCTCAGGTGTGGGATTCGCCAGTGCCATGATGACGGGTTGCTCAGCCATCTTCGCGACCATCTCGGGTTTGAGTACACGCGGTGCTGACAAGCCTAAAAATATATCGGCACCTGCTATCACATCATCCAGCGTGCGCGCATCGGTATCGATGGCGTAGACCTGCTTCCATTTGTCCATATGCGCCTCGCGACCGATGTAGACCACGCCTTCCCTGTCAGTCACCACAATGTTTTCTTTTCTCACACCGGCACTGACCAGTTGGTTCAGACAGGCGAGCGCTGCCGCACCGGCACCGGATGCGACCAGTCTGACATCGGCGATATCCTTGCCCGTCACCTTCAGACCACTGATGACTGCGGCCGCAACGATGATCGCCGTGCCATGTTGATCGTCATGGAAGACAGGGATACGCATGCGTTCGCGCAGGCGTTGCTCTATCTCGAAACATTCCGGTGCCTTGATGTCTTCCAGGTTGATGCCACCGAAGGTGGGTTCGAGTGCTGCGACGGTATCGACGAACTTGTCGATATCCGGTTGATCGACTTCGATATCGAACACATCGATATCACTGAATTTTTTGAACAGTACCGCCTTGCCTTCCATCACTGGTTTGGACGCCAGCGGTCCAATGTTACCCAGCCCGAGTACGGCACTGCCGTTGGTCACCACACCTACCAGATTGGAACGTGCGGTAAATCTGGCCGCATTATCGGCATCATCGACGATGGCATTACAGGCTGCCGCCACACCCGGTGAATAGGCCAGTGACAGATCATGCTGGGTTTCGAGAGGTTTGATCGCACAGACTTCCAGCTTTCCCGGCTTCGGAAATTCGTGATACTTGAGCGCATCTTCATCGTAATCAGACATAGTTTTGTTTTTTTATTATTTATACACTGTGTATAGACGAAACCTTTACGATATGGATAATACAGACACCATATCAATTCAGGATTCCATGATGTTACAGACAGGCGATATAGCCCCCGGGTTCAGCTCCCGCGACCAGAATGACGAGATCGTTTCATTAGCCGATTACAGGAACGATAAAAATGTCATCCTCTATTTCTACCCCAAGGATGATACTCCCGGTTGTACCATAGAAGCGAATGATTTCACCCGGCTTTCCAGTGAATTCGCCAGACACGACACCGTCATCATCGGCGTCAGCAAGGATGACTGCAACAGTCACCGGGCGTTTGTCGATAAATACGGTCTCAAGGTAGAACTGCTGGCGGACACCAGCGGTGAAGTCTGTGCCGCTTATGATGTCTGGCAGGAAAAAGAAAAGAACGGGGTGAAGAAGATGGGTATCGTGCGCTCGACGTTCATCATCGATAAACAGGGTACGCTGGTAAACGCACTGTATGGCGTTAAAGCGGAAGGTCATGCCGAAGCCATGCTGGAAGTGATCAGATCGCTTTAATCTGCCACACTGACAAGCTGGCTCGATCCTGGCGTTTAGCCGACCCGGTAACAGGACAATGAATACTAAAAGTATCACACTACTGCTCGGACCTGTCACGGCTCTACTCGGCTATGTACTCATCCATGACCAGTCAGCAGATAATTTTGCGCTGGCACTGACCGCAGCCGTCGCCCTGTTATGTGTAGTCTGGTGGGTATTCGAACCCGTACCGATCCCTGTCACCTCGCTCATCCCGCTCGCGGTATTCCAGTTGAGTGGCGTACTCACCAAAGACCAGGTCGGGCAAGCCTACGGTAGCCCACTCATCCTGTTGTTACTCGGTGGCTTCATCCTGTCCAAATCCATGGAACGCAGCGGTGCACACCTGCGGCTCGCGCTGTTCATGGTCAACCTGTTCGGTAACAGCAGCAGCAAGCAACTGGTGCTCGGTTTCATGGTGACAGCTGCGGTGTTGAGCATGTGGATATCCAATACCGCCACCACCTTGATGCTATTACCCGTCGCACTCGCTGTCGCCGACCAGGCGAGAGATAAAGACCTGTCGATACCACTGATGTTGAGTATCGCTTTCGCTGCCAGCATCGGTGGCATCGGTACGCCCATCGGCACACCGCCGAATCTGGTATTCATGCAAGTGTACGAACAGACCTTCCAGCAGAACGTCTCGTTCACCCAATGGATGAGCTGGGGCATCCCGGTGGTGATCGCCATGATACCGGTCACCTGGTTCTGGCTGACCAGAAAACTCAGTTACGAAGGCGGTTTCGATATGCCCGATGTGGGGCGTTGGAGCAGCCTGGAGAAACGCGTGATGATGGTCTTTGCTATCACCGCACTGGCATGGATAACACGCAAGGAACCGTTCGGTGGCTGGAGCAACTGGTTTGACCTGACTAGCGCCAATGATGCATCGGTCGCACTCATCGCGGTGGTGTTGATGTTCATCATCCCGGCGGGTAAAGACAGTCACAAAGGTGATCGTCTGCTGGATTGGGAAACGGCCGCCACCATCCCCTGGGGAATCCTGTTACTGTTCGGTGGCGGCATCTGCCTCGCCAAAGCCTTCGGCGTTTCCGGACTGAGCACAGCAATCGCAGAAAACCTGTCCGATCTTTCGACCCTGCCCGTCATCCTGATGATATTCGCAATCTGTCTGGCCGTGACTTTTCTCACCGAAACAACCAGCAACACTGCCAGTACGGTGCTACTGATGCCGGTACTCGCAGCCACCGCAATAGGTTCAGATATCGACCCCATGTTACTGATGATACCCGCCACCATCAGCGCCAGTTGTGCGTTCATGATGCCGGTCGCCACCGCACCCAACAGCATCGTTTATGCCAGTGGTTTCTTCACCACGAAAAGGATGGCGAGTGAAGGTGTCGTATTGAACTTCGCTGGAGCCTTCATTATCACCACCATCACTTATATGTTTCTTACCTGATGCCTGAACCGATTACAAAGCAGTTCTTCCGATTTATCCCCTACCGCAAACGCGACATACTGGAGATGTGTCTTCGTGACGGGCGACTGGATTCGCAGGAGAAAGAGTTTCAACAGCTCTATCACATGCTCAGCAGTGTGTTCCATTTCGAGTTTCATCAGATCAGTGAATCGTTGAAAGAGGCTTACGCC
>WFUQ01000022.1 GCA_015484935.1 Gammaproteobacteria bacterium | reverse complement strand
GCCCCGAGACCAGCAACTCGGCGATGATGGCTGATCTGCTCAATAACAACGTCGAGATCAATGCGACTCCGCCAGAGAGCCAGTCGTTGCTGATGCAGATATTCATCTCCTGGTTCCCGTTCCTGTTACTCATCGGTATCTGGATATTCTTCATGCGCCAGATGCAGGGTGGCGGTGGCGGCCGTGGCGCCATGTCGTTCGGCAAGAGCAAGGCGCGTATGCTGGGTGAAGATCAGGTCAATGTCACATTCGATGACGTCGCCGGTGTCGAAGAAGCCAAGGAAGAAGTCTCCGAGCTGGTCGAGTTTTTACGCGACCCCGGCAAGTTCCAGAAACTGGGCGGCAAAATTCCAAGCGGTGTGCTGATGGTCGGTTCACCGGGTACCGGTAAGACCCTGCTGGCAAAAGCCATCGCGGGTGAAGCCAAGGTACCGTTTTTCACTATCTCCGGTTCTGATTTCGTCGAGATGTTCGTCGGTGTCGGTGCCTCGCGTGTGCGTGATATGTTCGAGACCGCGAAAAAACACGCGCCCTGTATCATCTTCATCGATGAGATCGACGCAGTCGGTCGTCATCGTGGTGCCGGTCTGGGCGGGGGGCATGATGAACGCGAGCAGACCCTGAACCAGTTGCTGGTCGAGATGGACGGTTTTGAAGGTAATGAGGGTGTCATCGTCATCGCTGCGACCAACCGACCTGATGTGCTCGACCCTGCGTTACTGCGTCCCGGTCGATTCGATCGTCAGGTAGTGGTACCTCTGCCGGATATCCGCGGTCGCGAGCAGATATTGAAAGTCCATATGAAGAAGGTGCCGGGTGCCGATAACGTCAACCCATCGTTGATCGCACGGGGTACCCCTGGTTTTTCCGGAGCCGATCTGGCCAATCTGGTCAACGAAGCTGCCTTGTTCGCTGCGCGTGAGAATTCCAGAGAAGTACGCATGGCGCACTTCGAGAAAGCCAAAGACAAGATCATGATGGGTGCAGAACGTCGCTCTATGGTGATGTCTGAAGACGAGAAGAAACTCACCGCCTATCACGAGGCAGGTCACGCCATCGTCGGCAGGCTGGTACCGGAGCATGATCCGGTCTATAAGGTGAGCATCATCCCTCGCGGACGGGCACTGGGTGTCACCATGTTCCTGCCGGAAGACGATCGCTACAGCCACAGCAAGCAGCATCTGGAAAGCCAGATATCCAGCCTGTTCGGGGGGCGCATCGCAGAAGAGCTGATCTTCGGTAAGGATAAAGTCACCACCGGTGCGTCCAATGATATCGAGCGGGCTACCGAGCTGGCACGAAACATGGTCACCAAATGGGGGCTGTCAGATCGCCTCGGACCCTTGAGTTACAGCGAAGACGAGGGCGAGGTATTCCTCGGCCGCTCAGTCACGCAACACAAGAACATGGGCGATGATACCGCGCGTATCATCGACGAAGAGATACGCGATTTCATCGACCGCAACTACGAGCGCGCAGAGAAGATACTGACCGAAAATATCAGTGTTCTGCATGCCATGTCAGATGCTCTGATGAAATATGAAACTATCGATACGAATCAGATCGACGCACTGATGGAAGGCAAAGAACCGCCACCACCGAGTGACTGGAGCGATGGCGATGGTTCCGGCACCACTGGCGATAAAGATGGCGGTGCAGATGCGGGTGCCAAAAAAGACAAGGGCAAGACAGACGGTCCTATCGGCGGGCCAGCCAGTCTGCATTGATCTTGACGATGAATCTCCATAACCGGTAATACTTGAAAGGGAGCTCTGCTCCCTTTTTTCTTGGCATGCAAACACACGTCGAACAGGTTTATCAACTCATCGCATCGGATCAGCCGGTGCTGATGGGCATCCTCAATGTCACGCCTGATTCCTTCTCTGATGGCGGTCGTTACACACGGGTAGAAAAAGCAGTGGAGCACGCTCTAAAGATGGCTGAGCAGGGCGCGGATATCATCGATATCGGTGGTGAATCGACCCGACCCGGTGCTGAGCCGGTATCAGTCGAGCAGGAATGTGAGCGCGTTTTACCAGTGATCGAAGCGATACGGACGCAGTCCGGCATCCCCGTGTCCATCGACACCAGTAAAGCCGAGGTCATGCGTGCCGCTGTCGAGGCAGGTGCCAGCATGGTCAATGATGTTAATGCCTTACGTGCAGAAGGTGCGGTGGCTGCCTGTGTGCAGCTGGCTGTGCCGGTATGTCTGATGCACATGCAGGGCGAACCGCGCAGTATGCAGCGGTCGCCACATTATGATGATGTGGTCACCGAGGTGGGTGATTTTCTGCTCGATCGGGCGAGGGTCTGTGAGGCGGCGGGTATCGATGGCGATGCTATCGTGCTGGATCCCGGCTTCGGTTTCGGCAAATCGCTGCAACATAATTTGACCTTGCTCACAGGAATAAGCCGCCTGTGTGAACTAAAATACCCTGTATTGGCGGGGGTTTCCCGAAAAAGTATGCTGGCTGCCATTCTGGACAGACCCGGGTCGGACGACCCGCAGAACAGAGTGTCAGCGAGCGTTGCCGCAGCCATTCTGGCGCGGCAGCAAGGCGCCAGCTGGTTTCGTGTACACGATGTGCAGGAAACACTGGATGCATTAAAAGTTTTACAGGCGTATGACGCACAGGTTGGATGATGGCTAGAAAGTATTTCGGAACAGACGGTATTCGCGGCAAAGTCGGCGAAGGTATGATGACAGCAGACCAGGTGCTGAAGCTGGGCTGGGCTGTGGGCAAAGTGCTGGCGAGTGATAACGGCCGCATGGTGGTCATCGGCAAGGACACCCGCATCTCCGGTTATATGTTCGAATCGGCGCTCGAGGCCGGGTTGTCTGCTGCGGGTGTCGATGTGCGTCTGCTGGGGCCGATGCCGACCCCGGGTATCGCCTATCTTACGCGTACCTTACGCGCATCGGCGGGTATCGTCATCAGCGCTTCGCACAATCCTTTCTATGACAATGGGCTGAAATTTTTCTCCGCTCAGGGCACCAAGCTGGCTGATGAGGTCGAGACCGGAATCGAAACCATGTTCGATGCCGAGATGAAGACGGTGGATTCGAAAGAGCTAGGCAAGGCCGAGCGTATCACCGATGCGCATGGCCGTTACATCGAGGCTTGCAAGGCCAGTATCTCCATCGGCACGCGGTTTGCCGGCATGAACATCGTGCTGGATTGTGCCAACGGGGCGACCTACCACATTGCCCCCAGTGTCTTTACAGAACTGGGTGCGACCGTGCGTGTAGTGGGGGCGGATCCGGATGGTCTCAACATCAACCAGCACTGTGGTTCGACCGACCCGCGTCTGCTGAAGCAGCAGGTACTGGCACAGGGGGCGGATCTGGGCATCGCGTTCGACGGTGACGGTGATCGCGTGGTCATGGTGGATGAGAAAGGTGAGATCGTCGATGGTGACGAATTACTCTACATCATCGCCTGTGCCCGTAAATTCAATAATCTCGAGATCAACGGTGTGGTCGGTACATTGATGACCAATATGGGCATGGAACTGGCAGTGAAAGAGCTGGGGCTGGAGTTTACCCGTACCAATGTCGGTGACCGTTATGTGCTGGAAGCCATGAAACAGAACAACTGGATGCTGGGTGGTGAATCGTCCGGCCACATCATCTGTCTGGACAGGACTACCACGGGTGACGGTATCGTTTCTGCATTGCAGGTGCTGGCGTATCTGAGCGAATCCGGCAAGAGCCTGCACGAAGCAAAATCCGGTATGAACAAGATGCCACAGACTATGATCAACGTGCCGCTGTCTGGTGGCAGTGATCCGATGACCTCTCAGGAAGTCAAAACCGCTGTCGCGGATGCCGAATCGACCCTGGATGGTCATGGTCGCGTACTGTTGCGTCCATCCGGTACAGAGCCCTTGATCCGCGTCATGGTGGAAGGGGAAGATGTCGAGATGGTGCAGCAGCTCAGTAATCAGATCGCTGAGACGGTGAAAGCCGCTGCCTGAAAACCTGAGCCGTGGCGGAGCATGCATTTTTCTGCCTGATCCGCCATCGCTGAGCTAACTGAACCGCGAGTTTTCGCTGCTTGCCCCCCAAGTGTTTGTTTCTTCGTCGCCTAACCCAATTGCATCATTGATTTATTGGTCTACCGCAGGTAACCTTTGCCCCCTTTGAATTCAGCGGGATAATACAATGCGTCAGGCTATGGTCGCCGGTAACTGGAAAATGAATGGTTCCAGTGCTTCTGTCAGTGAATTAATCGAAGGCATCAATGCCGGTGTGGGTGAGACCAGCGCCGAAATCGTGGTCTGTCCCCCATTCGTCTATCTCTCAGCCATCGCTGCTGCGACGGCCGATAGCGCGGTCAAGCTGGGCGCACAGAACATGTGTGATCAGGACGGCGGTGCTTTCACCGGTGAGATTTCCGGCCCTATGCTGAAAGACATCGGCTGCGAATACGTCATCATCGGCCATTCCGAGCGCCGTGCCATGTATGGTGAAACCGATGAGATCACTGCTATCAAATACGGTGCCGTATTAAAGAACGGATTGAAACCCATATTCTGCATCGGCGAGACGCTGGAAGAGCGTGAATCCGGCGTGACCGAAGATGTGATCGGTCGCCAGATCGACGCCATTCTGGAAAGCGATGGCGTGGCTTCACTGGCAAACGCAGTGCTGGCCTACGAGCCGGTATGGGCGATAGGTACAGGCAAAACAGCCTCACCGGAACAGGCGCAGGATGTACACGCATTCATCCGCGGCAAGATCGCTGCTCTGGATGCCGGTATCGCTGATGGTCTGCGGATCCTCTACGGTGGCAGCATGAATCCCGGTAACGCAGCTGACCTGATCGCTCAGGCGGATATCGACGGTGGTCTGATCGGCGGCGCGTCACTCAAAGCTGACGATTTTCTGGCTATCTGCAAGGCGGCGGGTTAGATCGACGTGGATATTATTCTCCTGGTTCTGCATGTGTGTGTGGCCCTGGCCATGATTACCCTGATCCTGTTACAGAAGGGCAAGGGCGCGTCAGAAGGTGCGACATTCGGTGCTGGCGGCGGTGGTGCAGGTTCGGTATTCGGTGCCAGCGGTTCATCTAATTTTCTGAGCAAGACGACAGCGATCCTGGCGACCGTCTTCTTCCTCAATAGTCTGGCGCTGGCGTATCTGGCGGCGAATCGTGATCAGCCTGCCAGCGTACTGGAATCCCTGACACAGTCAGGCGAGCAGCTGGAATCGGTTGCACCTGCGAATCCGGTAGACGATTTATTACCTCCTGTTGATGACGTAGTACAGCCTGGTGCTGAGACAGACGTACCGCCACCGGCAGAATAAAAGCTTTAAGCCGATGTGGTGGAATTGGTAGACACGCTATCTTGAGGGGGTAGTGGCGAAAGCTGTGCCGGTTCGACTCCGGCCATCGGCACCAAATACAAATAATTATAATGATCAGGGATGGCGATCAGTGGCGCAGGAAGGCGAACGTCGGGTGATTTATTCGGCATAATAACAATAGTGGATGGTTGCGATCCTGCTCGCGGCTGACTTGTGGATAATAAAAATGCTTGAAAATTATTTACCAGTATTGATCTTTCTGGGCATCGGTCTCGCGGTCGGTGTGGTGATGATGGTGATGGGGGGTGTCATGCTGGCGCCACACAGACCCGATGCCGCAAAAAATTCACCGTTCGAATGTGGTTTCGAAGCATTCGAAGATTCACGCATGAAATTC
>WFUQ01000021.1 GCA_015484935.1 Gammaproteobacteria bacterium | reverse complement strand
GTATAAGAGACAGCCACCCAGCCACATCAAGAACATGGTGCCGGTTACCAGCGTGACAGCTGCGGTAAACACGAAGCTGAAACCCGGATTGAATACCAGCGCACTGCCGCCGAGTGATTGCCCCTGTAACGCAACCGAGATACCGATTGACTGAAAACTTGCCAGTACCACAGTAAAGTATCGGGTATACATCGCTATCTTGCGACGACCGGATTCACCTTCTTTCTTCATCTGCTCCAGCGAGGGAACAGTGACTGCCAGCAACTGCATGATGATACTGGCAGAGATATACGGCATGATGCCCAGTGCGAATATGGACATACGTCCCAACGCACCACCGGAGAACATATTGAACACGCCGAGGATACTGCCCTGCTGCTGATCGAACAACGATGACAGCACGGTAGGATCGATACCCGGTACCGGAATAAACGTACCGATACGAAATACCACCAGTGCGCCTACGACAAACAGCAGTCGCTGTTTCAGTTCCGAGAAGTTACCTTTTGGTGCAGCCATTATTTACGTATCGAAAACCGGCAACGCCTAGTCTTCTATCGACCCACCAGCAGCTTCGATCGCCTTACGTGCTCCGGGAGTCACCGAAACGCCTTTCAATTTGACAGCCTTACTGATCTCACCAGATGCGATAACTTTCGCTTTGTCTGTGATAGCAGGGACCACATCAGCCGCGATGAGTGCGGAGATATCGATAACATCTGCCTCTATACCTGACAGCTCATGCAGACGCACTTCGGCACTGGTCTTCGCCGATCGTGAGTTGAAGCCTACTTTTGGCAGACGACGTTGGAGTGGCATCTGACCACCTTCGAAACCGACCTTGTGGAAACCGCCTGAACGCGATTTCTGGCCCTTGTGACCACGGCCACAGGTCTTACCCTGTCCGCAACCGATACCACGACCGACACGCTTGCCTGTTTTTCTGCTGCCTTCTGCAGGATGAAGTTCGTTTAAACGCATTACGCTTCCTCCACAGAAACCATGTAATAAATCTTGTTGATCATGCCGCGATTCTCAGGTGTATCGGTCACAGTAACCGTATGGTGCATACGACGAAGACCCAGGCCACGTGCACAAGCCTTGTGTGATTTAAGACGACCGATAGAACTTCTGGTCTGTGTTACTTTTAATTGTTTATTGGCCACAATGTCACCTTACTCTAAATAGTTAAGTCCGAAGATCAGCTGAGGATCTCTTCGACTTTCTTGCCACGTTTCGCTGCCATGTAGGAAGGAGAAGTCATTCCTACCAGACCATTGATGGTCGCACGAACCACGTTGACCGGGTTACGGGTGCCATTGATCTTGGCTAATACGTTGCGTACGCCGACTGCTTCGAAAACTGCGCGCATCGCACCACCGGCGATGATACCGGTACCTTCAGATGCAGGCTGCATGTAGACGTTTGCAGCGCCGTGGATACCTGTAGTCGCATGTTGCAGCGTGCCATCGGCCAGGTCGATCTTGTTCATGTTCTTGCGTGCCTTGTCCATCGCTTTCTGGATAGCCAGCGGTACTTCTTTTGCCTTGCCGTAACCGAAACCGATAGTACCGTTTCCATCACCGACTACAGTCAATGCAGTGAAACCGAATTGACGACCACCTTTCACTACTTTCGCAACACGGTTGACTGCTACTAATTTTTCAATCAGATCGTCTTTGGCATCATTACGCTGATCTTGCTTTGCCATGCTTAAAACTCCAAACCATTTTCACGTGCAGCATCTGCCAGAGACTTGACTCTGCCATGATACTTGAAACCTGAACGGTCGAAGGAAACCCTGGTGATACCGGCTTCTTTGGATCGTTCAGCGATAACTTTACCGACTACCGCAGCAGCGTCTATATTGCCCGTGTATTTGACATCGGACTTGACTGCTTTCTGCAATGTAGATGCACTGGCGACAACTGTGCTGCCGTCCGGCGCGATGACCTGCGCATAGATATGACGAGGTGTTCTATGCACACTCAAACGATGCGCACCGAGCTCACTGATTTTTGCACGGGTGCGTTTCGATCTGCGGATTCTGTCGGCTTTTTTAGATTTCATTACTTTGACCTGTACCTTGTTAATTTGGCCGATTATTTCTTCTTGGCTTCTTTACGGATGACACGTTCGTCAGAGTAACGGACACCTTTGCCTTTGTATGGCTCTGGTGGACGATACGCGCGAATCTCTGCTGACACCTGACCTACACTCTGTTTGTCAGCACCTTTGACGATGATCTCGGTCTGACTCGGTGTCTCCACTGTAATACCTTCTGGAACAGTGTAATTTACCGGGTGTGAGAACCCGAGAGTAAGATTCAGAGTTTTACCCTGTGCCTGAGCACGATAACCGACACCGATAAGCTCCAGCTTTTTCTCGAAACCTGTACTGACTCCGATCACCATATTGTTGGTGATCGAACGCATGGTTCCTGCCATCGCGACGCTGTTAGCGACACCCTCACGACCTTTGAAGTTGAGCACATTATCGTTCTGTGAGACTTCGACTTTATCGTTAACATCGAAAGACATCTCACCATTTTTCCCCTTGACGGTTACAGACTGACCACTGATTGTGACATCTACGCCAGAGGGTATCTCGACAGGCTTGTTTGCTATACGTGACATTGTTCTACTCTTATGAAATCGTGCAGATAACTTCGCCGCCGTGACCTGCTGCGCGTGCAGCTCTGTCTGTCATCAGACCAGCAGAAGTAGAAATGATTGCTACACCAAGGCCATTCAGCACTTTGGGTAACTCATCTTTGTTTTTGTAGATACGCAGACCGGGACGACTGATACGTTTCAGATCGTCGATCACAGGGCGACCTTCGAAGTATTTCAGCGTGACGGTCATCTCCGCCTTGGTTGCACCGTCGACGTTGTAATCAACGATGAAACCTTCATCTTTCATCACTTGTGCGATCGCTGCTTTCACTTTAGAAGCAGGCATGGCTACGTCGACTTTGTTAGCTGATTGTCCGTTACGGATGCGTGTCAGCATGTCGGCTATAGGATCTGTCATCATAATTTATATACTCCTACCAGCTCGCCTTGACCAGACCAGGAACATCACCACGCATCGCAGCTTCGCGGAGTTTGTTTCTGCATAAGCCGAATTTGCGGTAATAACCGTGCGGGCGACCTGTGATACGACAGCGATTACGCTGTCTTACCTTGCTCGAATCACGAGGTAATGTTTGTAATTTCTTCTGTGCATCCATCTTTTCTTCGAAACCGGCACTCTCATCATGGATGATCGCTTTCAGTGCAGATCGTTTGTCTGAAAATTTATTTACCAGGCGAGTACGTTTTAACTCTCGCTGAATCATTGAAACTTTAGCCATTGTGTCTCAGCCCTTAAACGGGAAGTTGAATGCTGCTAACAACGCACGACCACCTTCGTCGTCACGCGCACTTGTTGTAAAACTGATATCCATGCCACGCAGTGCATCGATCTTTTCGTATTCGATCTCCGGGAAGATAATCTGCTCTTTCACGCCCATGTTGTAGTTACCACGGCCATCGAACGATTTACCATTCAGACCACGGAAGTCACGGATACGCGGGATAGCCACGTTGATCAGGCGATCAAGAAATTCGTACATGCGATCGCTGTGCAATGTCACCTTGCAACCGATAGGGTAACCGTCACGCACCTTGAATGATGCGACAGATTTTCTCGCCAATGTAGTCACAGGCTTCTGACCGGATATCTTCTCCATATCTGCCAGCGCACCCTGTAGTGCTTTCTTGTCACCGATGGCTTCACCGACACCCATGTTGAGTGTGATCTTTTCCAGACGCGGCACTTCCATCAGGTTCTTATAACCCTGCTCTTCCATCAGTTTTGGAATAACAGTTTCTTTGTAGAATTCTTGTAATCTTGCCATTTTCTTTAACCTGTCTCTCTGGACCTAGACGTCAACAACTTCGCCGTTAGATTTGAAATAACGAACCTTGCGACCATCTTCAAGCTGCTTGATTCCTACTCGATCACCCTTGCTGGTCAGAGGATTAAACAACATCACGTTTGAAGCATGCATAGGCATCTCTTTTTCGACGATACCACCTTCTACACCCGCCATCGGATTAGGCTTGGTATGCTTCTTGACCATATTGATCGCTTCGACTGTCACACAACCATCATTACCGATGTTGAGCACAGTCCCCTGACGCCCCTTGTCTTTACCGGTGATCACGATCACCTGGTCACCCTTACGAATTCGATTCATTATCCCGACCCCGTTACAGCACTTCTGGTGCAAGTGAAATGATTTTCATAAAACGCTCGTTACGCAGCTCGCGTGTGACCGGTCCGAATATACGTGTACCGACAGGCTGGAGGTTAGCGTTCAGTATCACGGCAGCATTGGTATCGAAACGGATCACTGAACCGTCCGGACGACGCACGCCTTTTGCTGTGCGGACGACGACTGCATTATAGACTTCGCCCTTCTTCACCTTACCGCGAGGGATAGCATCTTTGATGCTGACCTTGATCACGTCACCCACTGAGGCATAACGGCGATGCGAACCACCCAACACCTTGATACACTGCATCTTGCGCGCACCGCTGTTGTCGGCTGCATTCAATACTGTTTGCATTTGAATCATGACTGCTTCCTATAAACCTGCGGTTAAACCGCAACGGCCTTTTGTGTTACTTCAACCAGACGCCAGGTCTTGGTCTTGGACATCGGTCGACATTGTTCTATCACTACTGTATCGCCGACATTGCACTGATTATCTTCATCATGCACATGTAGTTTGGTAGAACGCTTGATGTATTTACCATACACAGGATGCTTGATACGTCGTTCGATCATCACAGTGACTGTTTTGTCACAGACATCACTGGTGACAGAACCCGTCAGTGTACGTTGTGCTTTTTCTTCAGCAGTGCTCATTCAAACTTACCCGTTTTTCTGTTCGTTAAGTACAGTTTTGATACGTGCGATATTCTTACGCACAGTACTAAACATGTGTATCTTCGGCGTATTACCGGTACCGTGCTGCATACGCAGATTGAACTGCTCACGTCGCAGGTTTACCAGCTCTTTGTTCAGGTCCTCTACGGACATATCTCTATAACTCTGTGCAGTCGACATTACATTACACTCCGCGCTACAAAGGTTGTTTTGATTGGCAGTTTGTTCGCAGCCAGGCGGAATGCTTCACGCGCCAGCTCCTCAGAAACCCCTTCCATCTCGTACAGGACAGTACCTGGCTGTACCTTTGAGACCCAGTAATCTACGTTACCCTTACCTTTACCCATACGCACTTCGAGCGGCTTGCTTGAGATAGGCACATCGGGAAAGATGCGAATCCAGATTTTGCCGCCACGTTTCACGTGTCTGGTCATGGCACGACGAGCTGCTTCGATCTGACGAGCAGTCACGCGACCGCGTTCAGTAGCTTTCAGACCGAATTCACCGAAACTCACCCGGTTACCTGATTGTGCAAGACCACGATTCTTGCCTTTGAACATCTTGCGGTATTTTGTACGCTTAGGTTGTAACACGACTGTTCCTCTAATTAACTAGCACTGGCAGCTTTATTGCTGTCATCAGTCTTGTTCAGGTCAAATACTTCACCCTTATAGATCCAGACTTTCACACCCAGGATGCCATAAGTGGTCAATGCTTCGGTGAAGCCATAATCGATATCTGCTCGCAGTGTATGTAGAGGCACCCGACCTTCTGAATAACACTCGCTGCGCGCTATCTCTGCACCGTTCAGACGACCGGCGACTTTGATCTTGATGCCCTGTGCACCCATGCGCATGGTGTTCTGGATGGCACGTTTCATCGCACGGCGGAACATGACGCGACGTTCCAGCTGCTGGGTGATGCTTTCTGCTACCAGCAGCGCATCCAGTTCAGGCTTGCGTATCTCTTCGATATTCAGCTTCACACTGTTGATGTGCAGACCGATCAGTCCAGCGACTTCCTGACGGAGGCTTTCGATATCAGCACCTTTCTTGCCGATGACCACACCCGGTCTCGCAGTATGGATAGTGATCTCTGCGGTCCTGGTTGGACGTTGAATCTGTATCTTGCTGACATTGGCATTAGCCAGTTTCTTTTTGAGAAACTCTCGTACCTTGATATCTGCATTGAGCAGATCAGGGAAATCAGCTGAAGACGCATACCATTTGGAATTCCAGTCAGCTGAAATGCCTAAACGAATACCTACTGGATGTACTTTTTGACCCATATTATATTCTCTTCACAAACGACGACTAACTGTCGGCTACGGCAACAGTGATATGACTGGTGCGTTTAATAATTCTGTTGGCACGACCCTTGGCTCGTGGCTGGATACGTTTCATGACAGGACCCGCATCGACCATCACTTTTGATACTTTGAGCTCATCGATGTCAGCACCTTCATTATGCTCTGCATTGGCGATCGCTGATTCGAGCACTTTCTTCATCAGACCGGCTGATTTAGTGGTACCGAAGGTCAACGCATCAAGTGCGGCTTCGACAGGAAGCCCGCGTATCTGATCGGCGACCAGACGGACTTTCTGTGGCGATATACGTGCATAACGATGTTTAGCTAATACTTCCACAATGATTACCTTGCTTTCTTGTCTGCGACGTGGCCTTTGTAGGTACGAGTCAGCGAGAACTCACCCAGTTTGTGACCAACCATGTTTTCATTTATCAAGACTGGCACATGAACTCTGCCGTTATGTACAGCTATCGTTAGACCGACCATCTCAGGGAAAACCGTTGAACGTCGTGACCAGGTTTTGATCGGCTTGCGATCATGGTTCTCGACCGCTGTATTCACCTTATTCATCAGGTGATGATCTATGAATGGACCTTTTTTTAATGAACGTGGCACTGTTAACCCCTGTTAGTATTTCTTACTATATGCACTTATTTCTTGTAACGGCGGCGGACGATCATGCCATCGGTACGTTTGTTACTACGCGTCCTGTAACCCTTGGTCGGAACACCCCACGGTGACACTGGATGACGACCACCCGATGTCCTGCCTTCACCACCACCATGCGGATGGTCAACCGGGTTCATGACGACACCACGGACAGTAGGACGCACACCGCGCCAGCGTGTAGCACCGGCCTTACCCAGAGAACGCAAGGCATGCTCTGAATTGCCGACTTCACCGATAGTCGCACGGCAATCGATGTGAATCTTGCGCATCTCACCCGAACGTAAACGGATGGTTGCATACATACCTTCACGCGCCAGTAACTGGGCAACACCACCAGCTGTACGCACCATCTGTGCGCCTTTACCAGGCTTCATCTCGATGCAGTGAATCTGGGTACCGACCGGGATATTTCTCAGCGGCAGACAATTACCCGTCTTGATCGCAGCATCGCTGCCTGATACCAAAGTATCACCTGCACTCACACCCTTGGGTGCGATGATGTAGGTTTTGACACCATCGGCGTAGGTCAACAATGCGATGTTAGCGCTACGGTTAGGATCGTATTCGATGCGATCGACACGTGCTGCGATACCGTCTTTGTTACGCTTGAAATCGATGATTCTGTAAGCCTGCTTGTGACCACCACCGACGTGACGGGTAGTGATCCGACCATTATTATTACGGCCACCGCTCTTGCTCTTGCTTTCGGTCAATGCTCTTACAGGTCTGCCTTTGTACAAGTCAGGATTGACGACTTTAACGACAAAGCGGCGACCCGGAGAAGTTGGCTTGGTTTTTACAATTGCCATGTTTTAATTCCTGTATCTCAATCCGGCCTAGTTCGTACCAGACAGATCGATATCATTACCTTCTGTCAGCGTGATATAAGCTTTAC
>WFUQ01000020.1 GCA_015484935.1 Gammaproteobacteria bacterium | reverse complement strand
GAATTCGCCGGCTTCCAGAAAACGTACATCATTGGTCGCCACCACCGGCGTGCCGGTGTCCAGTGCCAGATTGACCGCATCCACGAGATAGGCCTCTTCGTGTTCACGTCCTGTGCGTTGCAATTCAAGATAATAACGATCACCGAATATCTGCAACCAGTGTTCCAGCTGGGCTTTGGCTTTCTGTGACTGTCCTGCCACCAGTGCACGACCGACATCGCCTTCGCGGCCGCCCGACAGCGCGATCAGCCCCTCGGCGTGCTCAGCGATCCACTGTGCCTGCATATAGGGCACACCGCCCTGCTGACCATGCAGATAACTTTTGGAGATGAGTTCGGCCAGATTGAGATAGCCCTGACGGTTCTGGCAGAGCAACACCATACGTGTCGGTGCCGCCTGTTCGTCCTCGGTCTTGACCAGCGCATCGACCCCGATGATGGGTTTGATACCGGCATCCAGCGCCGCGCGGGTGAATTTGACCATGGCGAACAGGTTGCCCTGATCGGTCAGTGCCACCGCCGGCATGCCCTTTTCTGCAACCGCCTGCATCAACGGCTTCACCCGTACCACACCATCGACCAGTGAGTACTCGGTGTGTACTCGCAGGTGTATGAATCCGGGTGAACTGGTCAAAATCGAGCCTCTTGAAGGGTTATCGCTGTGTCGCTTTTCGTCCTGCAAGTGTACCGAAACGGACGAGGATTTTGGGAAGATTTTGCTGCCGATTTATCGAAAATCGACGCTTGTTCAGTGGCATCCTCTCAGACTGACAACAACTTTTTCACCGGCGCGAAACTCTTGCGGTGCTGCGGGCATGGCCCCAGCTCGTTCAACACCTGCATGTGCACTTTGGTCGGATAACCCTTGTGTTTATCAAAACCGTAATCGGGGTATAACAGGTGCAGCGCCTGCATCTGTGCATCCCGCTCCACCTTGGCGATGATGGAGGCTGCACTGATCTCTGCCACCCGCGCATCGCCCTTGACGATAGCCGTCGAATCACACACCAGATCTTTCGGGATCCTGTTACCGTCGATAAAAGCATGGTCGGGACAGGGACGCAGTTTGTCTACCGCCAGTTTCATCGCCTTCATGCTCGCCCACAGGATATTCAACTCATCTATCTCCTCAGGACTGACACTCACCACCGACCAGGCGAGTGCCTGCTGTCTGATCTGCTCGGCCAGGGATTCGCGTTTTTTCTCTGTAAGTTTTTTGGAATCGGCCAGCCCTGCTATGGGCGCTTCCGGATCCAGGATGACGGCCGCCGCCACCACATTACCTACCAGCGGTCCACGGCCGACTTCATCCACGCCTGCCAGCAGGCCATCTACTTTCGGTATCTCATCAAACATCGTGTACATCACTCCCCATCAACCGCCGCGTTCCGGTAATATCCGCTCTATCGACACTCACCATCAAGTATCTGACTTGCGATGGTGAGTAGTCTATTTGAAAGCGCATCCAGATTGAGCACTATATAATAATAAAAGCCAGAAGATGGAAACCGGTGACCGGCAGACCCGATGAGACGACCTGAATGAAAAAAGTATGTATTGTTGCAGGTGAAGCCTCCGGGGATTATCACGCCGCCAATATGGTGAAACAACTCCGGCAGCTGGATACCGAGCTGACGTTCTCCGGTATGGGAGGCGATTACCTGCGCCAGCAGGGTGTCGATACCATCATCGATATCGCGGAGCTGGGCGTGGTCGGCATCGTCGAGGTGCTCACCAGCTACCGCAAACTCAAAGCAGCGTTGACTCAACTGAAGCGACACATCAAGGCAGACCCGCCTGACCTGCTCATACTGGTGGACTATCAGGAATTCAATCAACGGCTGGCCGCCTACGCGAAATCCATCGGCATCAAGGTGTTGTTCTATATCAGTCCGCAGGTTTGGGCATGGCGACCCAAACGGGTACACAAGATGGCGAAGATCGTCGATCACATGGCGGTCATCTTCCCTTTCGAAGTACCGTTGTATGAGACCGCCGATGTGGCGGTCACGTTTACCGGTCATCCACTGGTCGATGAGATACAACCAGACAAGAGTACCGCACAGGCACGTGAACATCTGGGACTACAGGACAAGCTGACCATCGGTCTGTTCCCCGGTAGTCGTCGTGTCGAGATCGAACGCCTGCTGCCGATCCAGCTGGATACCGCCGAGCGTCTGCGAGAGCGTTATCCCGACTGCCAGTTCGTCCTGCCTCTTGCCAGTACCATCGACATGGACAAGCTGTCACCTTACCGATCAAGAATAGATACGCTGGACATTCGGCTCATAGACAACAACACGCACGATGTCATACAGGCATGTGATGTCATCATCGTAGCATCCGGCACGGCGACTCTGGAGATAGGTCTGTTCGGCAAACCCATGGTCATCATGCACAAGATCGCACCACTGTCCTACATGATATTGCGCTCACTGGTCAAACTTGAGCACATCGGTCTGGTCAACATCGTACCCGGCAAAGAAGTGGTCAAAGAGTTCATCCAGAACGATGCCACTGCTGATAACATCGCAAGCGAAGTCGAACACATACTGGAAGATGAGCGATACAATCAGACCATGCGCGACGAACTGGGCAAGTTGCGCACACTGCTGGGAGAAGGCGGTGGCTCTCGCAAAGTAGCACAACTGGCCTACGACATGCTGCATGGCAAAGCCTGACCGACACACCTCTGACGAAGCAGCCGGATAAACTATACTATGACGCAGACCACCTTACAGGCATCCACCGGAACGACATACAGGAAAACACCATGCTGCAAAAATTGATTCTGCTGTTCAGTTTTTTCCTGTTATCGTCCTGTGCCACTATCGAAGGCCCGGCGAATCCGGATGACCCTTACGAAAGTTTTAACCGCTCCATGTTCGCCTTCAACGAAGGGCTGGATACCTACGCACTGAAACCGCTGGCGAAAGGGTATAAGGCGATCACCCCTACCGCAGTCGATACCGGCATCACCAACTTTTTCAGTAATCTCGATGACATCCTGGTGGTGATCAACGACCTGTTACAACTCAAATTCGGGCAATCAGCGAAAGACTTCTCACGCTTCATCCTCAACTCCACCTTCGGGCTGGCCGGTCTGTTCGACATCGCATCAGAATTCGGGCTACCCAAAAACAACGAAGACTTCGGTCAGACTCTGGGTTACTGGGGTGTGGAATCCGGTCCCTATCTGGTACTCCCCGTGCTCGGTGCCAGCAGTGTGCGCGATGCCATCGGTTTCACGGTCGATGCCACAGAGTTCGACCCGGTATTTCAGCGTATAGACAGCGAGAAAACCAAATGGGGGGTAGTCACTCTGAAATTTGTCGATATCCGTGCCGACCTGCTCAGTGCCACCAACATCATCGACGACACCGCACCTGACAAGTACGCATTCATACGTGATGCATGGCAGCAGCGCAGACAGAACCTGGTCTACGATGGCAACCCGCCTGATGATTACAGTGAAGACGACCTGTTCGAAGATGATCTTTTCAAGGATGATCTGAAATAGACCCGATCATGCCGAGACTGCTGTTAATGCTGTTACTGTTATGCACGCTGACAGATGCACGTGCAGACAAGGGGCATATCGAATACACCGCTCTGCTCAACAGCGACACCATGCACAACATGCAGAGCTTCAGTTCCTACTCGAAGGTACTCGATAACAGCAGCATACAGATGTACGGCGGACTGGAACTGGTCTGGTATCAATTGAACCCGGCAGATGATTTTGAATTCAACCCCAGAGTATTCATCGGCGCCACCACCGGTGACACCATCGCCGCCTTCGCCGAAGTCGGCAGTAATCTGGTCGGACTGCTCGAATATTTCAACGGCGAATCGCGCGACTGTACACAAGTCGACTGCACCCCAGACTTTAGTATAAAGACTGGAATGCGAATAAGAATCTATTCGCAGTTTTCCATCAGCCTGTTTTATCAGCGCATAAATTTTGGCGATTTTCATGACAGATTAACAGGCAATCATCGTCTTTACGGAGCCAGTATTGGGCTACACTATTAGCCGCTAAACGGCCTCGTAACAGGGGCTCTCGATACTATAAAACCGGAAGATAAAAAATGGCTCATATTGTAATACTGGGTGCAGGAACTGGTGGTATGCCCTGCGCTTATGAAATGAAAGAAGCAGTAGGTAAAAATCATGATGTCACTGTCATCAATGATAACGACTATTTTCAGTTTGTTCCTTCGAACCCGTGGGCAGCTGTCGGCTGGCGCGATAGAGACAGCATCACCTTCCCTATCGAAAAATACCTGAGCAAGAAAAAGATCAATTTCGTGCATGCCCGTGCCGACAAGATCGATGCCGAGAACAACAAGATCGAACTGAACAACGGTGACACCGTCGAGTATGACTACCTGGTCATCGCGACCGGCCCACGTCTGGCTTTCGAGGAAGTCGAAGGCTCCGGCCCTGAAGGTCACACCGTCTCTATCTGCACCATCGACCATGCAGAAAAAGCCTGGGCACAATATCAGAAGATACTGGATAACCCCGGCCCTATCGTCATCGGTGCCATGCCGTTTGCCAGTTGCTTCGGTCCCGCTTACGAATTTGCCTTCATCGTCGATGCCGACCTGCGTAAACGCAAGGTCCGCGACAAATTTCCGATGACCTTCGTCACCTC
This sequence comes from Gammaproteobacteria bacterium, assembly GCA_015484935.1. Lineage (GTDB taxonomy): Bacteria > Pseudomonadota > Gammaproteobacteria > SZUA-229 > SZUA-229 > S139-92. Next base: position 7,654 of record WFUQ01000020.1, on the reverse strand, counting down.
CGAACCCTACATCGGTCATCTGGGTCTGGGCGGTGTCGGTGATTCCAAATCCATGCTGGAGAGTGAACTGCGCAACCATCACATCAAATGGGTCACCAACGCCAAAACCACAAAGGTAGAAGCCGGAAAATTGTTCGTCGATGAACTGAACGAGACGGGTGAAACCAAACAGCAACATGAGATCGACTTCAACATGGCGATGATGCTGCCCGCGTTCAAAGGCGCTGATGCTGTCGCAGCTGTTCCCGATCTGTGCAACCCGCGCGGTTTTGTCATCGTCGATGAACATCATCGTAACCCGACGTATAAAAACATCTATTCTGCCGGTGTATGTATCGCAATCGCACCGGTCGAACCGACCCCTGTTCCTACCGGTACACCCAAGACCGGTTACATGATCGAATCGATGGTGACTTCTATCGTGCATAACATCGAAGCCGAACTCGACGGGAAAGAGCCACACCAGACCGCCACATGGAATGCCATCTGTCTGGCAGACATGGGAGACACCGGTGCCGCTTTCGTCGCCCTGCCTCAGATACCGCCACGCAATGTCGCATGGTTCAAAAAAGGTAAATGGGTGCATCTGGCGAAGATCGCATTCGAGAAGTATTTCATCCGCAAGATGAAGAAGGGAACTTCCGAACCCTTGTATGAACGTTACATCCTCAAGATGTTAGGGATCGAAAAACTGCCTTAGGCGATCGATTTTTAATACTTGATGGGAACCCGGTTAACTGAGAAGTTACCGGGTTTTTTATTTGGGTATCTGAAGATAGGGGGGCTTTTGCCGCGAAGGACGCGAAAGGCGCAAAAACCCTGAGTCCGCAAATGAACGCTAAAAACGCTAATAGTTATTAAAGTCAGCCTAAAGTATCGTCATTCCCGCATGTTTCTAGCGGGAATCCACCTACCACCATCGTTGAACCATAGATCACCGCTAGAAACATGCGGGAATGACAACTTTCTTGTTGGCACAAAAAACAATCCGTTTTTATTTGCGTTTATTCGCGTTCATTTGCGGACCCGGTTTTTCTTCGCGTCCTTCGCGTCCTTCGCGTCCTTCGCGTCCTTCGCGTCCTTCGCGTCCTTCGCGTCCTTCGCGGCAAAAGGTTTTTTCATCTGAGTTCCCGCTACAAGCATGTAGGAATAATGATACTTCAGGTTGTCTCTAACAACTATTAGCGTTCATTTGCGGACTCAGGGTTTTTGCGCCTTTCGCGTCCCTCGCAGCAAAACAAACACTCACCCCGTCGAAGCCCGACTCACCTGTATCACATTCCGCAGTTGATTGACCTTGTCCATAACCCGGCTCAGTTGTTGCAGGTCGTGTATCTCTACTGTCACAGACATCTTTGCCGTCTGATGTTTTTTGTCGGACAGGGTATTCACCTCGACTACATTGAGTTTTTCGTTGGCCATCAACAGAGTGATATCCCGTAACAGGCCGTGCCGGTCTATCGCTTCGATGATCAATGTGACCGGATAGGTTTCGATATCGGCATCGCCCCACTCGACATCGATCAGTCGTGCTTCACGTGTTTCGTTGAGATTGAGCACATTGCTGCAATCATCTCGATGGATGGTGACACCTTTGCCCATGGTGATATAACCGACGATGCCATCTCCCGGCACCGGATGACAACACTTGGCGATCGTGGTCATGAGGTTGCCCACTCCCAGCACGTTGATACGGTTGCCCTTGGTCTTCTTATCGGCGAGTCGTTTACGTGGCTGTACCGGGATGGCATCTTTGGTGATATTGGCCGCATGTTCATTCAATGCGGCGGATAATTGCGACGCACTGATATCACCACGGCCGAGATGCACATAGAACCTTTCCTCGGTGTCGAGTTTGAAGTGCTTCAACACCAGTTTGATATCCGGTCGTACTCCCTGCTTCTTCAACTCCTGTTCATACATCGCTTTGCCGTCGATCTCGTGCTGTTCACGATCCAGTTTTTTGAACCAGGCATTTATCCGGTTACGTGCGCGCGATGTTTTGATATAACCCAGATGCGGGATCGCCCAGTCACGACTCGGCGCGGCATGTTTGGCGGTAAGTATCTCGACCTGTTGTCCGTTCTTCAGTGGCGTGGTCAGCTGCACGATGGAGCCGTTCACCTTGGCACCACGACAACGGTGTCCTATCTCGGTATGCACAGCGTAGGCGAAATCGATCGGCGTCGCACCCACCGGCAGGTCGATCACCCGGCCTTCAGGAGTCAGTACATACACCCGGTCCGAGAACATATCGGTGTGGAAATTATCCAGCAGGTCAGCATCGTCCGTTTGATTGGGGTCGAGCAGTCGTCGCAGGGAATCGATACTGGACTGTATATTGGTGTCGGCGCTGGAACCTTCCTTGTAACGCCAATGTGCCGCCACCCCGTGTTCGGCGAACTCATGCATCTCATGGGTGCGTATCTGTATCTCCACCGCCTTACCTTCCGGTCCGCAGACAGCGGTATGCAATGACTGATAACCATTGTCTTTCGGATTGGCGATGTAGTCATCGAACTCCTGTGCGATGTGATGCCACTCACCATGCACCAGACCCAGCACCACATAACAGTCCGCGATGCTGTCGACTGTGACCCGTACCGCACGCACATCGAACAGCTGGTCGTAGTTCCTGTTCTTGGCCAGCATCTTTTTCCAGATGCTGTAGATATGCTTGGGACGACCATAGACTTCTGCTTCGATATTCGCCTGCTTGACTATCCTGTCGATGGTGGCGACGATATCCGCGATATAGTTTTCACGTTCTTCGCGTTTCTCGGCGATGTGTTGCGCTATCTGTTTATAGGTCTCCGGTTCGAGACAGCGGAATGACAGATCTTCCAGTTCCCATTTCAGTTGGCCGATACCGAGACGATTGGCGATAGGCGCGAAGATATCCAGACTCTCCTGCGCCAGCGGGATACGGATTGCATCCTCCGCCTTGACCAGTTGACGCAGGCGCTGCACACGGAACGCCAGCTTGATCAGCACCACACGGACATCCTGCACCATCGACAGCAACATCCGGCGCAGTCGTTCAGCCTGTTCAGGCGTATCTTTTACGTCGATGCTCTGGAAACTGTGTAGCTGGCAGACGTTCTGTACCATCGAAGCGATGGTCTCACCGAAATCTTTTTTCAGTGTCGTCATACCCACTGTCTTCAGCAGGCGCACAGAACTGAGCAGACTGACGATCAGGGTGGTCTCATCCGAACCCAGCTCGCTCAACAACAGCGTGACATCCAGACTGTTAGGCATGTATTCATCGGTGGGCAGGTCCCAGGTCAGTTTACAGGCCTTGCGCAGCAGACTATCGTCTGCCACCTTTTCACCCGCGACGAGCTGCAGATACTCATCGATAGAGTATCGCTGATTAGACTGTTTCTGTTGACGAGTACTGCGCAAGCACGGAATCCTTAAGCAGTGAGTTGAAGTTAAAAGCTACTGGCAGTCCGCACACTTGCCATAGAGCGTGAGACTATGGTCGGTGACGGTATAACCTTTGTCTTTGGCAATCTTCAACTGCTGAGATTCAATGATATCGTCGAAAAATTCTTCGACCTTGCCGCAGGTGACACAGACGATATGATCGTGATGGCCTGCCTGATTCAATTCGAACACCGCCTGCCCGCCTTCGAAATGATGGCGCGATACCAGACCGGCAGATTCGAACTGGGTCAACACCCGATACACCGTCGCCAGCCCTATCTCCTCACCCTCGTCCAGCAAGGCGCGGTAGATATCTTCCGCACTCTGATGACGAACACTGGCAGATTCCAGCAACTCCAGAATTTTCACCCTCGGCAGAGTGACTTTCAGCCCGGCTTTTTTCAGATCGTTAGATTCCACAGTTCGATGCTTTTTTGTTGTTAGTCGATAAGGATTTGCTGATTAGTCCGCGTAAATGCGATACCATTCGTTGCACTTTTTGAGCAGTCGCCTGTCACAACCACCATGAACCAATCCATGTCGTCATCATACCCGTTTTTTAACCGTTTTTCTGTCTGCAATCTCATGCAAAAACTGTTTTTTTTATGTGCCTTCAGTCTCCTGACCGCCTGCGCCAGCTGGCTGCCCGAAGCTCACAAACTGGATATCACACAGGGTAACGCCATCACCCCCAAACAGCTGGAACAATTAAAAGTCGGCATGCCCAAGGCAGACGTACGCGCCCTGCTCGGTGTCGCGGTATTACAGGACCCGTTCCACGACCAGCGCTGGGACTACATCTTCCGCTACATCCCCGGCAAGGCCCCGGCGAAACAATCACGCCTGACCCTGTTCTTCAAAGACGATGTACTGGTACGCATCGACGACAGCGACTACATCGACCCGGACACCATCCTGCCGCCACCCAGTATCGATGGGCATACCACTGAGGATGTTCGTTCCGGTGGTGGCAGCCATGGACATTGATATTTGAGGGGTGGGGTTCTATTTGCCGCGAAGGTAAGATATTGAGTCCGCAAATGAACGCGAATTAACGCAAATAAAAGCTGATAAATTATTTTTCTTGTTTGCGTACTTGCGCACCATCAGAGCACAAGTTTTAAAGCCTTACTAAAAAACATTAGCGTTTATTTGCGGACTCAAGGTTTTTCGCGCCTTTCGCGTCCATCGCGGCAAAAACACACTCCTCAGGCACTACCACCACCCTTCTTCGTCACCTTGCCTTCTGCCGCACGTTTACGACGGACTTCTTTGGGATCGGCGATTAACGGTCGATAGATTTCGACGCGATCACCATCCTGTAATACGGTCTGCATGGTGGCGAGTTTTCCGAATATACCGACCTTACTGAATTCCACATCCAGCTCGGGAAATTCCACCATGATGCCCGACTGCACGATGGCCGCACCGATGGTCGTACCTGCATCGACATTCACTTTCATGATGCGTTGTTTTTCCGGCAAGGCATAAGCCACTTCGACATTGATGGTTTCAGAATCAGGCATCAGAACCGTTCTCCATACACTTCCACTGCCCGTTTACAGAATGAATCGACCAGGGAATTCGCTATCTGGGTGAAGATGGGTTTGGCCGCGATGGAGATCATCGCGCTGTTGAACTCGAAATCCAGATTCAATGAGACCTTGCAGGCATTATCGGTCTTCAACGGCTCGAACAACCAGTAGCCTTCCAGTTGTTTGAACGGCCCGTCTTTCAGAGCGATGGTGATACGCCGGTCTTTCTCCAGCGTATTGTGCGTGGTGAACGTCTGGTTCAATACGCCCTTGGCGATCTCCACACTGGCGGTCATCTCGGTTTCAGAAGACGAGATAACTTTCGATGAACGACACCAGGGTAAAAAGTTGGCGTAATCATCGACATCGTTCACCAGCGCGTACATCTCCGCAGCGGAGTAATGAACCAGAGCACTACGTTGTATTTTCGACAATTCATCACCCTATTCGTTAGGAAAACTCTAATTAATTCAGAGTTTTCGCAGCACATGGATGTGCTGCCATTTTCGATGGCTGGTAAGCCATTGAAAATGAAGGGAACGGTAAAATCGCATTTTACCGTTCCCGTGTTCTGATAATTAATGGAAGAATTAATCAGAGTTTCATTAGATAACACTGACCGCTTTCAGGAATACGATGATCACTGCCACGGGCGTGACGAATTTTACTAGAAACAGCCACACTTTATAAATAACCGGCAAGGTATTTAATTCTTCCGTCGAAGCCTGTTTTCGCATCAACCACCCGGCGAAGATGGCGATGAACAGACCTCCCAATGGCAGCATGATATTGGCAGTCAGATAATCCAGTGTATCGAAGAAGTTCTTGTCTTCGAACAGGAACGGGATGCTCCAGGTCTTATCGGCCCAGATATTGAACGAAAATACCGAACCCAGTCCCACGAACCAGGTGACAATGCCGATGAGGACTGACGAATACACACGTTTGTAACCCTTGTTCTCCACCATGTAGGCCACCGCCGGTTCGATCAGCGAGATCGCCGAAGTCCAGGCAGCAAACACCACCAGCAGAAAAAACATCACACCGATGAGGATGCCACCTTCCATGTGACCGAATGCGATGGGCAGGGTCTTGAAGATAAGGCCCGGCCCCGCCCCCGGTTCCAGCCCGTTGGCAAACACGATCGGGAAGATAGCCATACCGGCGATCAAGGCCACCGCCGTATCCGCAAACGCCACCCACAGCGAGGCCTGCGTGATCGAAGTGGTCTTCGGCAGATAGGAGCCATACACCATGATCGCCCCCATGCCCAGACTCAAGGTGAAGAAGGCATGCCCCATCGCTATCAGGATCGCCTTGCCGGTGATCTCACCGGGGGTGAAGAGAAATTCCAGTCCCTGTGAAAAATAGCCGGTGGTCATCGAATAGCCCAGCACCAGCAACAACAGCGCGAACAGCAGCGGCATCAGGAAGGTCACGGCTTTTTCCAGCCCGGCCTTCACGCCGCGCGACACCACGACCATCGTCAGCACCATGAAGATGGTATGCCAGGCGATCAGTTTTTCCGGGTCGGATACCAGATCACTGAAGATGCTGCTCACCCCGTCGGCCGTCGCCCCGGTGAACATACCGCTGCCGGTGCGGAACACGTACGACATCGCCCACCCGGCGATGACACTGTAATACGACAGGATCAGAAAGCCAGCCACCACACCCATCCAGCCCAGAGCCGCCCAGCCGTTGCTCTTGCCTTCCTCACTGGCGAGCGTCGCCATGGTATTGATGGGAGACTGCTTGCCTCGACGCCCCAACATGATCTCCGCCATCATGATAGGGATACCGATCAGTGCGATACAGACCAGATAGACCAGTACGAAGGTCCCGCCGCCGTTCTCACCGGCGATATAGGGAAATTTCCAGATATTACCCAGCCCCACCGCCGAGCCGGTCGCTGCCAGAATAAATACCAGCCGGTTGGACCATTGTCCGTGTATGGATTGACGTTCACTCATGATGAATCCTGTTTTTATTATGGGGCCATGATTTCACAGGTAGGATTCCATAGCCAATTTTTGCTGCCAATTATAAAGATATTAGTCGGGTATATACAAAAAGCCGCTGGCATCCCATATACTCCCTGCTCGACGAGACGGTGACCATGGCCAAAAAGAAAAAAACTCCCTCCAATCAGATAGCTGCCAATAAAAAAGCACGCCACGATTACAGCATCGAAGCCAATTTCGAAGCCGGACTGTCGCTCACCGGCTGGGAAGTCAAAAGCCTGCGCGACAACCGCGTACAGATGAACGAAAGCTATGTCATGGTCAGAGATAACGAACTGTGGTGGCTGGGTGGCCATATCACACCACTACTATCGGCATCGACCCACATCAAGACCGATCCGTTCCGTACCCGCAAACTGCTCATGCACCGCAAAGAGATCGACCGCCTCATCGGACAGGTAGAGCGTAAAGGCTATACCCTGGTACCGCTATCGCTGTACTGGAAGAACGGTCGCGTCAAAATGGACATCGGCATCGCCAAAGGCAAACAGGCACATGACAAACGCGCCACCGACAAAGACCGGACCTGGAAACGGGATCAGGCGAGGATTTTAAAGCATAGCCGGTGACAAGCTAAACCACACCCACGCCTGAAACTCTCGAGTGATTTTACGCGAAAAAACACATATACTAAAATTCCGGCTGACACAGGATTGTTCAGTT
>WFUQ01000019.1 GCA_015484935.1 Gammaproteobacteria bacterium | reverse complement strand
CTCATCTTTGTCTGTGACATTCACCGTCGTGATGGAGTCGCAAAGTGCCGGTAGGTTTTCCAGTGTCAGCAGCTGTCTGAGTCGATCGACATCGATGTCGGTGTTTCGGATTGACTGAAAAAATTCCATCGCAGGGTTCTGTTGCCGATTACGGGTGTTGCTAATATGGTCGTTATTTTACACCCAGTATCAAGTGTCGTTGGAGTAAAATAGCGATGACAGCAGATATTACGAAGACACACAAATAATGCACCAACTTATCTCACCCGCTTGCTCCGGTTCCTGTTTCTAACATGTGCGGCATAAGCGGAGAACTCAGATTTGATGACCAGTCACCGAGCCGTGAAGGCTTGCAGGCGATGCTTACCAGACTGGAACGTCGTGGTCCGGATAACGAAGGCACGTTTTTCGATGGTCCTGTCGCTCTGGGGCATCGTCGTCTTGCCATCATCGACCTGTCCGAAAGGTCAAACCAGCCGATGCGTGATGCACAACATGATCTGGTGCTGGTGTTCAATGGCACCATCTATAACCATATCGAGCTGCGAGCGCAGTTAGAAGAGAAAGGGCATCGATTCGTCTCGCAGGGTGACTCCGAAGTGATCCTCAAAGCCTATGCCGAGTGGGGTGTGGACTGCCTGCAACATCTGCACGGTATGTTCGCCTTCGTTATCTGGGATGACAAGAGACAGTATTGTCTGGTCGCGCGTGACCGTACCGGTATCAAACCACTGTATTTCTCGCACGATGCAAAACGCCTCATCTTCGCCTCGACGACACAGGCGTTACTGGCGGCAGATAAAACCATCGATACCGACATCGATGGTTTCGCGCTGCATAATCTGTTTACCCTGCATGCAGTCGTACCCGCGCCGCACACTATCCTCAAAGGCATCAAGAAAGTGAAACCGGCGCATTACATGTTGTTCCGGCAGGATGGCAGTGTCGAGGAAAAACGTTACTGGTCGTTGACCGCCAGACGACCTGCGCAGGCGATGAGTGAAGATGACTGGGCTGATGCGATCCATGAGTCGCTGAAGAAATCAGTAGAACGTCGCTTGAAGATAGCCGATGTGCCAGTCGGTGTGCTGTTGTCGGGTGGCATCGATTCCAGTCTGCTGGTGGGGCTGTTGAGCGAGGCCGGTGCCAGTGATCTGAAAACATTTTCCATCGGTTTTGAAGATGCGGAAGATGAACGTGGTCACGAGTTTGAATATTCGGATGCGGTCGCAGAAAAATTCGGTACCGAGCATCATCGTTTTCTGGTACCGAACAGCGAAGTTCTGCCTCGCTTACCGGAAGCGTTTTCACACATGACCGAACCTATGTTCGGTCAGGATGCGGTGGCGTTCTACCTGTTGTCCGAAGTGGTCTCGAAAGAAGTCAAAGTCGTGCAGAGTGGACAGGGTGCCGATGAAGTATTCGGTGGTTATTTCTGGTATCCGCAGATGCAGCATTCCATCAAACCCGGTTTGCAACGTTTTTCAGAATACTATTTTGATCGCACACATAAAGAATACCTGCAGACAGTCGATGCGCGTTTCCATGGTGAAGATTATACTTCGCGACTGATCGCAGGACTGATCGGTGGTGTCGAAGCGGATGATTATATCGATCGTGTACTGGCAGTGGATGTCACCACGCTGGTGGTCGATGACCCGGTCAAGCGGGTGGATAATATGACCATGGCCTGGGGGCTGGAGGCTCGTGTGCCGTTTCTGGATCAGGATCTGATCGAGCTGGCAGCGACCATGCCACCGTCGATGAAGTTATCGCACGGTTGCAAGTACGTGTTGAAGAAGATCGCACGTGGTCTGTTGCCGGACAAGGTCGTGGACAGGAGCAAGGCGTATTTCCCGATGCCGGCACTGAAATATGTACAGGGCGATTTTCTGGAATTGATGCTTGAGATAGTATCGAATGATGCTGCCAGACAACGGGGCCTGTATAACCCTGACTATGTGGAAAAATTGCTGGATGCGCCGGAGTCATATTTCACGCGTCTGCAGGGTAGCAAGTTGTGGCACCTGGCAGCACTGGAACTGTGGTTACAGACGAACGTGGATACGGTCGGTTGATTATCGTTGCTCATTGACCTTGAATTTTCCTGAACCGGCCTCATACAGTATAAATCCCTGAGTATTGCTGGTGTTTTTGGCGCTGAAAACAGCATACTCTTCCCGCAATAGAAATGAACAGGTATCAAGTGATGACAGATGTATTAGACAGAATCGACGAACAGGTCAAAGGTAACAAGGTGATGATCTACATGAAAGGCACACCGCAGTTTCCGCAGTGTGGTTTCTCTGGCAGAACCGTCGAAGCCCTCAAGCAGATCGGCAAGGAATTCGCATATTGTAACGTGCTGGCTGACCCGGAGATATTCCAGAACCTGCCCCGTTATGCTGACTGGCCGACATTTCCGCAGGTCTATGTCGATGGTGAGTTGATCGGTGGTTGTGATATCACGCTGGAGATGTTCGAGAATGGCGACCTCAAGAAGATGATCGATGCCGCGACAGCCTGATCGTTGATATCCATGCATGATGCATAAAAAGCCGCTTCGATTTCGATAGCGGCTTTTTTATTGCTTGCAGGTGATCAGCCGCAAAGCACGCGAAGGTGCGCGAATAAAACAAAATACACCTAGCCCGTCATTCCCGCATGTTTGTAGCGGGAATCCATGCCTCGCCAAAGTTGAACGATGCAGCCCCGCTAACAGCATACGGGGATGACGAAATTCAGATGATGTTTTGAGATGAAGCTAAATTTGAAGGTACTGTTTACTGG
>WFUQ01000018.1 GCA_015484935.1 Gammaproteobacteria bacterium | reverse complement strand
GGTAACCGGCACCATGTTCCTGATGTGGCTCGGTGAGCAGGTGACCGAACGAGGTATCGGTAACGGTATCTCGGTGATTATTTTTGCTGGTATCGTCGCTGGTCTGCCGTCTGCTGTCGGTGGCACACTGGAGCTGGTGAGAACAGGTGAGCTGCATACACTGGCGATCCTGTTCCTGTTTATCCTGGCGATCGCAGTGACCGGATTCGTAGTATTTGTTGAACGTGGCCAGCGCCGTATCACGGTGAACTATGCCAAGCGACAACAAGGCAGAAGGCTGTATCAGGCTCAGAGTAGCCATCTGCCGTTAAAGCTGAACATGGCTGGTGTGATACCACCTATCTTCGCTTCGAGTATTATTTTGTTCCCTGCGACACTGGGTAACTGGTTCAGTCAGGATGAGAGCATGGCGTGGTTACAGGATATAGTCAGCACGCTTGCACCGGGGCAGCCGATCTATGTGGGGCTCTATGCTCTGGCGATCATATTTTTTGCGTTCTTCTACACTGCACTGCAGTTCAACGCACGAGATACAGCGGATAACCTGAAGAAGGGTGGTGCGTTCATCCCGGGGATACGCCCAGGTGAACAGACGGCAAAGTACATCGATACGGTGATGACTCGTCTGACATTCGTCGGTGCGATGTACCTCACCATCGTGTGTCTGCTGCCGGAATTTTTGATTTTGTACTGGAATGTACCGTTCTACTTCGGTGGTACTTCCTTGTTGATTATCGTGGTCGTGGTGATGGATTTCATGACCCAGATTCAGTCTCATCTCATGTCACACCAGTATGAGGGTGTCATGAAAAAGGCGAATCTACAGGGGTTCAGGAGATAGACCCCGATCATTTGGTTTAGATGGTCATTTTTGACCTTGGGTTGAAATCCCGGAGAGAGAGATGAAAGTTCGTGCTTCAGTTAAAAAGATGTGCAGAAACTGCAAAATCATCAAGCGCCACGGTGTGGTCAGGGTGATATGTGCAGACCCGCGCCATAAACAGCGTCAGGGTTAGGTTCTGACTGGTATCAACCTGTCTGGCAGAATAGCCATAATTGGTTGATGTAATTAAGTATTTTCAGTAAAATTGCGCGCTTTGTCGCGCTGAGACGGATAGATAAATGGCTCGTATTGCAGGTATAAATATTCCACCGAATAAACACACGGTGATCGGTTTGACTCATATATATGGTGTCGGGTTAACCCGTGCCAAGACTATCTGTGGTGCTGCGGGTATCGCTCCCGACCAGAAGATCAGTGAGCTCTCTGAAGAACAGCTGGAAACATTGCGTACCGAAGTCGGCAAATATACCGTCGAGGGTGATCTGCGACGTGATGTCTCCATGAATATCAAACGTTTGATGGATCTGGGTTGCTATCGTGGTATCCGTCATCGCCGCGGTTTACCGCTTCGCGGACAACGCACACGTACCAATGCGAGAACTCGCAAAGGTCCACGTCGCGCGATTACTAAATAGCACGTCGACAGACATAGACAAAATACATTTTTAGGTAATATACATAATGGCTAAACCTGACGCTAAGAAGAAAGTTAAACGCACCGTCACTGACGGCGTAGCGCATATCTATGCGACGTTTAACAACACAATCATCACCATTACTGATCGACAGGGTAACGCGCTGGCATGGGCGACCTCTGGCGGGTCAGGTTTCCGTGGTTCACGCAAAAGTACGCCATTCGCTGCGCAGATCGCTGCAGAGAAAGCCGGTACCAACGCACAGGCTTACGGTCTGAAGAACCTCGATGTCATGGTGAAAGGTCCCGGGCCTGGTCGTGATTCTGCGGTACGCGCACTCAACGGCGTCGGCTACAAGATCATGAACATCACCGATGTGACACCTATCCCCCATAACGGTTGTCGTCCTCCAAAACGACGTCGCGTATAACCGGAGGACATGTAAATGGCTAAATATACTGGACCAAAATGTAAACTCAGTCGCCGCGAAGGTGTCGATCTGGAACTGAAATCAGCACTGCGTCCGCTGGATTCAAAATGTAAAGCAGACCAGCTGCCCGGTCAGCATGGTGCACGTCGTCAACGTCTGTCTGACTATGCGCTGCAGTTACGTGAAAAACAGAAGCTGCGTCGTATCTATGGCGTACTGGAAAAACAGTTCCGTAACTACTACAAAGCTGCTGCCGGCAAGAAAGGTTCGACAGGTGAAAATCTGTTAAGCCTGCTGGAAACGCGCCTGGATAACGTGGTCTACCGCAGTGGTTTCGGTGCGACTCGCGCAGAAGCCCGTCAGCTGGTCAATCATAAATCGATCATGGTTAACGGCAAGATCGTCAATATCCCGTCTTATGTCGTACAGCCTAATGACGTGATCTCAGTGCGTGAAAAATCAAAGAAGCAGACCCGTATCGCGGATTCGCTCAACATGGCTAAACAGAAAGGCATATCTGACTGGATCAGTCTGGATGAGAACAAGCTTGAAGCAACATTCAAGAATGTACCGGAACGTACTGATCTGCCACCAGATATCAACGAACAACTCGTAGTCGAACTTTACTCCAAGTAGGGGAGCACATAGAGCATGTCAGAAGATTTACTTACACCTCGCACAATCAACGTTCAGGCGTACAGTGACACACACGCGAAAGTTGCACTCGAACCACTGGAAAGAGGTTTCGGCCACACACTGGGTAATGCGTTACGCAGAATCCTGCTTTCGTCTATCGAAGGCAGCGCTATCATCGAAGCAGAGATCGATGGTGTCGTCCATGAATACAGCACGATAGAAGGTGTTCAGGAAGACGTACTGGAAATATTGATGAACCTGAAGGGTGTGGCTCTGGTCATGCACAGTGCATCAGAAGCAACCGTGACACTGACAGCATCGGGTGCCGGTGTGGTCACTGCGGGTGACATCGACACCGGTCATGACATCGAGATCGCCAATCCCGATCATGTTATCGCCAATCTGAACAAAGACGGCAGACTGAGCATGACGATGAAAGTCGGCAAAGGTCGTGGTTATCAGCCTGCCGCCAAGCGTGGTGGTGACAGCGAAGGTCGTGCCATCGGCAACTTGCAGCTGGATGCGTCTTTCAGTCCTATCCGCCGCGTAGCCTACAACGTCGAGAGCGCACGTGTCGCACAGAGCACGAATCTGGATAAACTGATCATCGATCTGGAAACGAACGGTACAGTTGATCCTGAATCCGCTATCCGCACAGCGGCTACTATCCTGCAGAATCAGCTTTCCTCATTCGTGAATCTGCAGAGCATGGAAGACGAGGCATCAGTCGAAGAAGAACTGGATATCGATCCTATCCTGTTACGTCCTGTCGACGAGCTGGAGCTGACAGTGCGTTCAGCGAACTGCCTGAAGGCAGAAAATATATACTACATCGGTGATCTGATTCAGCGCACCGAAGTCGAACTGCTCAGAACACCGAATCTGGGTAAGAAATCACTGACCGAAATAAAAGACGTACTGGCTTCACATGGTCTGTCTTTAGGTATCCAGCTGGAAAACTGGCCACCTGCCTCGATCCGTGAAAAAGAAGCTGGCTAAGGCCAGATCGAAACAGACATTAAAGGTTAAATCATGCGTCATCGTAAATCAGGTCGTCAATTAAACAGAAACAGCAGTCATCGCAAAGCGATGTTCAGCAATATGGCTAACTCGCTGTTCGAACACGAGATCATCAAAACGACATTGCCGAAGGCAAAAGAACTGCGTCGTGTTGCTGAACCGCTCATCACTATGTCCAAGGAAGATAGTGTCGCAAACCGTCGTCTGGCATTCTCGCGTCTGCGCGATAAAGCCATGGTCGGTAAGCTGTTCACCGAACTTGGCCCACGTTACAAAGAACGCCAGGGTGGCTACACTCGCATCCTGAAATGTGGCTTCCGTTCAGGTGATGCAGCACCGATGGCTTACATCGAGCTGGTCGACCGCGATATGGGTGATGCTACTGAATAGATCCGGTTCTCACGGGTTATAAAAAGGCCGATCTATGATCGGCCTTTTTTTTTATGGTTAGATATTTTTTTTCGGGATGACGACGGTCAAAACACCACTCTTTACTTCGCTGGTCATGCCGGCTTCATCGACCGGTTCCGGCAGGGTGAGGCTACGCTGATATCGACCGCTACGACGTTCCCGGTATACAGTGTTACCTGCTGCATCGGTATCTTGCTTCTCGAAGTTCTGTTCACCTTTTATGGTCAGCACCTGATCTTCGAGTGTGATATTGATGTTCTCGATATCTGTCCCCGGCATGTTCACTTTGACGAGATAGCTTTCATCGGTTTCCTGTACATCGATGTCCGGGGTGATGATGTCCTGCCGGAACAGGTGACCGAAGTCAGGGCTGTTATTGAAACGACCGAAGGCGTTATTGAACAGGTCATCCATCTGTCGCTGCATGTTCTGTAGTTCCTGATAGGGATTCCAGTCGGGCGAGAAGGGGTCGTTGCCCGGCAATGTGTTGTCGAACCACCTGTTGTTAAAGTCCGGATAACGTGGCCATACCGGTGTGTGGTGGTTCTGTGCTGTCCGGGTGTCAACCTGTGATTCAGCAGGTTCAGGCTGCGGTTCGACGTTTGCAGCCGCAGATGGAGCAGGTTCGCTCTCTCTGCTTTCAGTTGCGGGGGGAATCGAAATCGCTATTGCAGCATTCGTCTCTGCTGATTGTTGTTGTAATTGCTTGATCTGGTCTCTCAGGTCTCCCATGTGCCATGTCAGGATGCCGACCACCACTACGAGTACTGCGATTACGGTTAGCAGGAATGTAGATCGGGTTCGGGGCTGGGTATCGTTGCTCATGATGCCACCTCTCTACGGTTAATATTCTGTTGTTACACAGAACACTATATGGCGGAATTGTGTGACTTCAAGAGGGAGGTGTGAGCTTGTTGTGAAAGGAGACCGGTTGATTTCCAGGTGTGCTTATCTATCGTCTGACAG
The DNA here is from genome assembly GCA_015484935.1 of Gammaproteobacteria bacterium. GTDB lineage: Bacteria > Pseudomonadota > Gammaproteobacteria > SZUA-229 > SZUA-229 > S139-92. The sequence goes on along the minus strand of WFUQ01000018.1, from coordinate 1,739 downwards.
ATTATGTTTGTGGCTGACAGACTGAAACGCGGCTTCATTTTTGCAGAAGTCGATGCTGTCGGGTGTGACGTTATCCTCGGCGAGCCTGTCATCACACTCGGCGGTGTTATCGCAGGCAACACAACGTCTCATCTGGGCATCGATATCGAGACCGCTTTCCTGATGGACATAACGCTCCTTGTTGATACCCAGTGCAGTCATCATCCTGCCCATGCGTAGCTCCGAGAGTTGAGACAGCAAGGCATCGTGATAGCTGATGCCAGTCATCACGTTGTTACGGATTCTGACCGCCAGCATGATGACGTAGTATGCCAGCGATGCTGACAGTATTCCCAGGATGATAAAAGAAAGCGTGCTCATATTCGAAGATTCTATATGTGTCCAGCTATGAGTATAGGGGGAACACATGGAAGTCTTCTTGACCTGTGTCAGTTATCCGGCAGATTCTCTACGGATGCCCGGCTGCTTGTTGATGAGCGGTTTCAGCCTGAGGCTTTCTTTTTTGCCGCGTCGAACAATATCTTGTTGAGGTAATGTCCGGTGAAGGATTGTTTGTTTTTGGCGACCTCTTCGGGGGTGCCGGTAGCGATGATGTCGCCGCCTTTATAGCCCCCTTCCGGGCCGAGATCGATGATCCAGTCGGCGACCTTGATGATATCGAGATTATGCTCGATCACCACGATGGTGTTGCCGTGGTCACGTAACCGGTTGAGCACATCGAGTAGCTGCTGTACATCGTGAAAGTGTAATCCGGTGGTCGGTTCGTCGAGGATGTAGATGGTCTGTCCGGTATCGCGTTTGGATAATTCCTTCGACAGTTTGATGCGTTGTGCTTCACCACCGGACAGGGTGGTGGCGCGTTGTCCAAGAGTGATGTAGGACAGACCGACATCCATCAAGGTCTGTAGTTTGCGTTTCAGTACCGGCACCGCATCGAAGAAAACCACTGCATCTTCGACCGTCATCTCCAGCACTTCGTGGATATTCTTGTGCTTGTATTTTATCTCCAGCGTCTCACGGTTGTAACGTTTGCTGTGACAGACATCGCAGGGCACGTACACATCCGGCAGGAAATGCATCTCGACCTTTATCACGCCGTCACCCTGACAGGCTTCGCAACGGCCGCCCTTCACGTTGAAGCTGAAGCGACCGGGTTTGTAACCTCGCGAGCGCGCTTCCTGTGTGGCAGAAAACAGTTCGCGGATAGGGGTGAACAGGCCGGTGTAGGTCGCCGGGTTGGAGCGAGGTGTGCGACCGATAGGTGCCTGATCGATCTCCACGACTTTGTCGAAATATTCGATGCCTTCGATGCTGTCATAGGGCGCGGCCGGCATCGAGTTGTTGTTTATCTCACGCGCGAGGATGGCGTACAACGTATCGTTTATCAGAGTCGATTTGCCGGAACCGGAAACGCCGGTGATGCAGGTGAATAATCCCACCGGAATACTGACATCGACATCGTTAAGGTTGTTGCCGGTCGCGCCTTTCACGGTGAAGAATCGATCACTGGCAGCGACACGTTGTTCCGGAATGCTGATCTCTTTGATGCCGGACAGATACTGCCCGGTCAAGGAAGAGGGGGTGTTCATCACCTGGGAAGGGGTGCCCTGGGCGATGACCTCGCCGCCGTGCACACCTGCACCGGGACCGATATCGATGACATGATCGGCGTGCATGATAGCGTCTTCGTCGTGCTCGACTACGATCACGGTATTGCCTATGTCGCGTAGATGCACCAG
>WFUQ01000017.1 GCA_015484935.1 Gammaproteobacteria bacterium | reverse complement strand
CTTTTATTATTTGGGAATATAATCCCAATTATGAAAAGTGTTATTAACAATATTCTTGCCGAGAGCGCACTGAAAGTGTTGCGACCATTGATTCGCGTCATGTTACGTAACGGGGTCGCATGCGGAAGTTTTGAAGAGCTGGTGCGTAAAGCGTATGTAGATGAGGCTTTCGCAGCAGCCAAACAAAAAAACATGAAAACGACAGTTTCCAGTGTTTCGGCGCAGACAGGTTTGTCACGCAAAGAAGTGAAGCGGTTGAACGAGATAGAAGATGTTTCCAGCAACGCAGTCGAGCAGAAATACAACCGTGCCGTACGCGTTATAAGTGGTTGGGTCAACGATGGCAGGTTTACTGATCTACGCGGTGAAGCGAGGGTATTGTCTGTTGATACCGGGGAAGATTCCTTCAGTGATCTGGTCAAACAGTTCAGTGGAGATATCACCCCGAAAGCGATGCTTGATCTGTTGCTGGCTGCGGATTGTATAGAACTGGTCGATGGTCGGGTGAAGCTGGTCAAGCAAGCTTACGTGCCGGGAAAAGATTCCGAAGAAGTCATCCGTATCCTGGGCGCAGACAGTAATGAGTTGATAAGTACCATCGATCATAACCTGACTGCAGACGATGAAGACAAAAGATTTCAGAGAAAAGTATCGTGCACCGCGCTGGACAAGAACGCTGTGGATGAATTCAAGAAGATAGCAAACAACAGGTCACAGGCATTGCTGGAAGAACTGGATGCCTGGTTATCACAACATGAGGTAGAGCCAGCCGACGATGACGCGTGTTACGTCAGTCTGGGAATTTATTATTACGAACACGAGTGTTCAGGAGAGATCATATGAATATATTATTTAAGAAGACTGCACTCAGTGCTGCGATCGCATTGTCGGTTGTGTCCTGTGGTGGCAGTGGTGGAGGAGTCGCAGGCATCGGTGGTTCGGGCTATATCTCCTCAGGAAGTGTGACGGGTTTCGGTAGCATCTTCGTTAACGGCGTAGAGTTCGAGACAGATAGCGCAACGTTTGATATCGAAGGTGCAGGCGGGGTACAGGCTGATCTGGCAGAAGGCATGAGAGTCAAAGTGACCGGAACGGTAGATGCCAATGGTGTAACAGGTAATGCGACACTGGTCGAATTCGAAGATCAGCTGGAAGGCCCTATCAGTTCTGTCACGTTGATTGAAGATGCGGATATGGAAAACAAAACGTTCACTGTTCTGGGAGTGACGGTAAATATCAATTCGATCGATACTGAATTTGTCGGAACAGGATTCGATTACAGTACCATCGCTTCAGGTGACAACATACAGATAAGCGGGTTCTATGATGCCAATGGTGTGTTGCAGGCGACCACTGTAGTCAAGAAGGCGGCATTCATAGCCGGTGTCACAGTCGTCGAGGCTAAAGGTACGGTGTCCGCAATAGTTGCCAATGGTTTCAGTCTGTTGATCGGAGGTGTGGTGCTGGCAGTCAATACCGATTCGGCAGACCTTAGTCAGATCGCAGGTGGTCTGGTCGATGGTATGTTCGTGGAGGTGAAAGCGACCATAACAGCGGCCACTGACACACAACTGACGGCTACGGTCGTCACACAGGAAGATGATGCACCGGCAGAAGGCGCTGAATTCGAGATGGAGGGCTTCATCACGAGATTCGTATCAGCGAGTGATTTCGATGTAGATGGCTTGACTGTCGATGCGAGCAGCGCAGCATTACTCCCTGCCAGTCTGGTATTGAAAGCCGGTATCCGGGTGGAAGCAGAAGGGACAGTCAGTAACGGTGTGTTACAGGCGACGAGTATCAAGCTACGTGAAGGTGTCGTGCGGATACATGCGACAGCATCGAATGTCGATCTGGCGAACAACAGCTTCGATATGACTATTTCAGGACAGACCATAACAGTGACCGCTGATACGAGTACCAGGATGGAAAACAAGCTGACGGGTAATCCGTTTTCACTCATAACACTCGATAGCGTGAATAATCAGTTCCTGCGGGTACGCGGGGTCGATAACGGCAGCGGTGTCACCGCAACCCGCATCAGGATAGAGAGTCCCAATGATGAGATATTACAAGCGGTGATCGATTCACAGGTGGTAGGTACATCTGTG
>WFUQ01000016.1 GCA_015484935.1 Gammaproteobacteria bacterium | reverse complement strand
TATTGGTGAACGCACCTGTGCCTGAGATATTGTCGCTACCAGTGGTGTTGTTATTGAAGATGCCGCTATTGGTGAACAGCCCGTTGCTGATCAGATCAAAACCGGTCCAGTTGACCGTGCCCTGGCTGTTCCAGTCGAGGTTGACTGTCGTTTTCTGTATCTGTGACGTACTCGAAGCAGGTGTGGTGAACACCCCGATACCATCGATGGTGCCATTGGTGAAGTCAGCAGTATCGGGTATGGTCAGATTCTGTGCATTGGCGATAGTGCCCGGGGCGATCAGCGTCAAGGTACTCGCCATAGCCAGACTGGTATTGACGCTGAAAGTATCGAGGCTACTGACAGTGAAGCTGCCATTACCGATGATGCTCGAACCCGCATCAAATGCATGAATGCTGCCACTGTTTAATTGCAGATTGGTACCGGCATCGATATCCAGCACACCGCTATTGGTCAATGTGCCTGTGATATTCAATGTACCCGAGTTGTTATTGATGGTGCCGGTATTATTGAACACGACAGCAACCGAGGTCGTGCTGATGCCGTTGTTATTAAAGATGCCATTATTGGTGAAAGCACCTGTACCGGAGATGCTGTCTGCACCGGCAACATTGGCACTGAAGGTAGCTGTATTGATGAATGTGTTACCGGTCAGCGTAAAGTTGTTACCCTGCCAGACAACGATGCCGGTATTGTTCCAGTCGACGCCGCTCACACTGGTGTTGTTGATCGTGACGACACTGCTTGCCGGTGTGGTGAACGTGCCAGTACCATTTATCGTTGCACCTGTCAGATCTGTCGAATCAGGTACCGTCAGGTTCTGAGCGTTATTGACTGTACCGTTTACTAGCAGTGACAAGGTGTTGGTCATCGCCAAAGGTGAATTGACAGTAATCGTATCGAAGCTGGTGACAGAGAATGTTCCACTACCGCTAAGGTTCGATCCGGCATCGAATGTGTGTGTGCCATTGCTGTTCAGTTCAAAGGTGCTGCCGGCATTGATGTTGATCGTACCTGAATTGCTCAGTGCACCGGTGATGCTTAACGTGCTGGCATTCTGATTGATCGTGCCCGTATTCGTCAGTGCAGTAGCGATAGTTGTAATGATGGTACCATTGTTATCGAGCGTGGCATTGTTGATGAAAGTTCCTGAGCCGGTAATACTGTCAGCAGCAGTGACATTACTGATGAACAGATTGTTATTGGTGAAGTTGCCGTTGTTGACCACGAAATCGAAGCCGGTCCAGCTGACCGTACCCTGATTGTCCCAGTTGTTACCATTGAACGTCGCACCGGATAGCGAACTTGCGCCTGTGGTGATAAGTGTTCCAGTGATATCGAGTGCACCACCACCCGTGATGCTCAGGTCGCCATTCAATGTTGAGTTGTTATTGATACTCAATGTGCCGCCATTGATGATCAAAGTCGAACCGACTGTTGTGCTCAGGCTGTTGACTGTATCGACAGTAGAATGCGTGATGGCAAATGCCGTGTCGATAACAGTATCGTGCGTCGCATCGGGAACGACTCCCCTGCTCCAGTTGACAGCAGTGCCCCAGGCACCGTCGAGACCCAGTATCCAGCGGTTGATCAGACTACTGACAGTCAATGTCAAATCACCCGGTGGCCCGGTCGTATAGACGGCTGAGAGAACAGTATCGACCGGTGACGTTACGTTGTCGAAGGTGCCCGTCAAACCACTAACGCCACCAGCAGTGATAACGGTAAAGTTGTCAGCTAAAAGACCTGCGTATCCATTGATGAATGATTGATCCAGAGTCGAAGCAGCATTGATGACCACATTACCGGAAACACTCAGTACATCTGAAACACCAAGTGCTTGCATCTCGATCTCCAGTGAACCACCGGTCTGTGTGTAATCACCCGTGATGATCAATGTGCTGATGGTTCCGATGCCACCGGGGCTGACGGTACCACCGTTATTGGTGACATTACCTGTCACACTACCGGCACCCGAAAGGACGCCTCCGTCTAAAACCAGTGTGGTGATATTTAATATGTCATCGCTACCACCTGTGTTCAAGGTGCCGTTATGGGTCGCTGTTGAATTATCTGTCAGTGTCACTGCCCCGCCAGACAACGGATCGATGTTGACACTACCTGTCGCTGCATTGGTGAACAACAATGCAGCACCCAGTGTGGTGTCGGCGTTGATGTTGATCGTGCCATTGTTGATCAAAGCCTCGCTACCGAGGAACCCGTTAAGGTTGCCAGCTGCACCATTGGCATTGAGTACACCATCGTTGGTGAAGGTCAGGCCGCCTGACTTGTTCAGGGATACGTTGCCCGTTATCCAGTCGATCGTGCCGGTCGCGCTGTTGGTCCAGTCGCCACTCATGGTGACGGTATTGGTGAGCGTGGTCAGACCGTTGGTGGTGAACAGACCACCCAGGCTGACGTTACCAGCACTCCAGTTG
>WFUQ01000015.1 GCA_015484935.1 Gammaproteobacteria bacterium | reverse complement strand
GAACGAAGTAAAATGCCGGTTCAGACGCGGTCGAGATGTGCCATGACACCGCTATCGCAACATTCCACAGAACCTTAATATCTGATCGAGGTGTTGCTCGAAATCCTGAAAAGCATGATCACCACCCTGCTCGATATGCAGATTCGCGCCCTGATAATACTCTTCAGCCTGCCTGTAATCGAGCGTCTCATCACCAGTCTGTAACAACACCAGATAATGCTGTGGCTGCTGAAGTGTATCGAACGCCATGGCTTTGAGGGCATCGATGTGCTTCTGTTCGAACTGCCAGCTTTCACCGGTGTGGTAATTCTTGTTCTCACCCAAATATTTTTTCAACAGCAGATGCGGCCTGACTGCCGGATTGATCAGCACCGCCTTGCAGTCAAATTGTTCTGCCAGCCAGGTGGCGTAAAACCCGCCCAGTGAGCTGCCTGCCACGCAGAGTGTCTCGCTCTGACTGAATTCGTTCGCCAGCGATAACAGCCTCTCCGCCGCCAGATCAGGCTGTGGCGGGATATCCGGCATACTGAGCTGCGACGCCATGCCCAGTGCGGTCATATGCGCCTGTAACAGCCGGCCTTTATGCGATTGTGAGGAGCTGTTGAAACCATGCAGATAGAGTAGATGCATTGATAGTGACCTGAAGACGAAAAAAAGCCTCCGATGACAGTGTCACCGGAGGCTTTTCAGAAAACATGACAAGACGCTTAAGACGCCATATCTTTCAATGCTTTCAGAGGCAGAACCTTGACCACTTTACGTGCAGGTTTGGCTGCGACATCCATGAACTCGCCAGGGCGGAATGGATTAGGCACGTTCTTGCGTGCTTTGGTAGCAGGCTTCTTGTTGACTTTGATCTTCAGCAGACCAGGTAACTTGAACTGACCTGCACCGCGAGCCTTGATGTGACCTTCGATGATATCGCTGAGAGATTCAAATACTTTAGCCACATCTTTTCTTGCAAGACCGGTGTCTTCAGAGATGTGTGCGAATACCTGTGATTTTGTATACGCGTCGCGGATAGCTTTAACGTTTTTTACTGGTGCTGCTTTCTTGGCAGTCTTTCTTTTAGCTGTTTTTTTCTTTGTTACTTTCTTTTTAGCTGCGGCCATTTTTGGTTAAACCTTTGGTTGGTGTTGAAGGATGTTGCATTTTTAGCTTGTTATGCACAGAAAGTAAATACTTTTTTGAAAATAAATGGATTTAAATCTATATATACAGCATTAAATGTAACCGAGATCAAAAAAACCCGTGTTTTAGCTTGTTTTGTAAACAATTACGACGCTGTGAACTGCTATGCCTTCTCGCCTGCCGATGTACCCCAATGTTTCGGTGGTAGTCGCTTTCACATTGATACACTCTGTCGCCACTTCCAGCGTCGTCGCGATCGACTCACACATGGTATCGATATAAGGCGACAGCCTGGGTGTCTGCGCGATGACAGTAACATCGAGGTTACCCAGTTCATAACCTTTCTGTCTGACCAGTCGGTAAACATGCCGCAACAGCTCGCTGCTGTCCGCATCTTTATAGCGCTCATCGGTATCAGGAAAGTGTCGTCCGATATCACCTGCTGCGATCGCACCTAACAGCGCATCGCAGACTGCATGCAACAGCACATCACCATCGGAATGTGCCAGCAATGGTCGTTCACTGGGTATGCCGATACCACCCAGTGTGATCATGTTCGTCTGTACATCGCTTATTTCAGCAAAGCGATGCACATCGAAGCCATGTCCGATTCGCATCATCCGGTCAGTCATCTGCTTTCTCCGATAACGTGCTCTCCGCCAGTTTCAGGTCAGCCGGGCGGGTGATCTTGATATTGTCGTCACTACCGGCGACCAGTAGTGGCGCAAAACCGGCCATCTCCATGGCCGAAGCCTCGTCGGTGACGGCCAGATGATTACTGATAGCTGACGACAGCGCATCATACAGCTTCTGCCAGCCGAATAACTGCGGGGTAAGCGCATGCCAGAGGTGATTCCGGTCGATGGTAGCCGTGATATGCCCTTCCGAATCAGCCCGTTTCATGGTGTCCCGTACCGGCATCGCCAGTATGCCGCCATGTTCTGTACCCAGTACGCTGTCGATGAGATTCTCGATATCGCTGACACGCACACAGGGGCGTACGGCATCGTGTACCAGCACCCAGTCCTGTTCTGCATTGATCAGTGATTCTGCCTTCAGGTACGCCAGTGCATTGAGTACCGAGTCGGCTCTCTGATCACCGCCATGGGTCTGATAGATCGGCTTGCTATGTGTGATATTGATCGCCTGCCAGTCGTCATCATCTTCACGTATCGCGACGATGACACCACACACCTGTTCGCATCCGAGCAGACGTTCGATGCTGTGT
>WFUQ01000014.1 GCA_015484935.1 Gammaproteobacteria bacterium | reverse complement strand
GTATGTGGAGTTCGTACTCGGTGGTATCGCAGTGCAGACCGATGCCGATGGTAACGAAAAAGTCATATATGAATCAGGTGAAGATCTACTGAGAAAGACACCCGCTTTCTACGAGCATGAAGTCGATACCCGATTGAACAAGTTATTCAATGAAGCCTACAACTACGAGAAAGCGTTCTTCGATGGCAGACGCAACTATGTCGATGCTCTCGGACAGAATCAGGCACACCTGAAACGTGTTCTCGAACAGAATGATTTCAGCTTGTTGCGCCGCATCCCACCGGAAAATTATGGCACAGCAACCTTCCCCGGACTGGACAGTTACCTGAACCAGCACCCGGTGAAGTCACAGACCAATAACTCCTGAAACAAGAACGGTCTTTCGGCAGACTCAGGCAGAAAGCAGTTTTTCCAGCGCAGCTTCGTCGATGATGGTCACCCCCAGCTTTTCCGCTTTACTGAGTTTCGACCCGGCTTTTTCACCTGCCAGCAGATAATCGGTTTTCGCCGACACACTTCCGGTCACTTTTGCACCGGCAGCCAGCAAGCTCTGCTTCGCTTCATCCCGTGTGATACCTGATAGTGTACCGGTGATAACGACAGTCTTACCGGAGAGCGCACTCGATGATGCCTTCACAACGGGAACGGCTTCGAACTGTATCGCACCGATCTTTTTATCCAGTAACTGATCGATCACCTCCAGATTATGAGGCTGCCTGAAGAAATGCACGATGTGTTTCGCCACCACAGGGCCGATGTCTGGTACTGTCTGCAGGTCTTCTTCATCAGCCGCTTTAAGTTTTTCTATACCTTGGTATGCGTCAGCCAGATTGCGTGCCGTCGCTTCACCGACTTCGCGGATACCCAGTGCATAGATGAAACGTGCCAGTGAAACGGTACGACTCCTGTCGATCGCGGCGATCAGATTCTCGGCAGATTTTTCACCCATGCGTTCGAGTTTGGCAATCTGTTCTTTTTCCAATGTATAGATATCTGCCACAGACTTTATCATCCCTGCTTCGACCAGTTGTTCGACCAGCTTGTCGCCCAGACCATCGATATCCATCGCCTTGCGTGACGCGAAATGTTTTATCGCCTCGACCTGTTGTGCACGACAGAACAGGCCACCGGTACAACGTGCGACAGCCTCACCTTCGACCTGTTCGATATCTGACTGACAGACCGGACAATGTTCTGGCAGGTGGATCATGTCTTCATCGCCACTGCGGCGACTGGTGACAGCAGCGACCACTTCGGGGATGACATCACCTGCACGTCTGACGATGACGGTATCACCTACCCGGATGTCCTTGCGTCTGACTTCATCCATATTATGCAAGGTAGCATTACTCACCGTCACACCACCGACAAAAACCGGTTTCAATCTGGCTACCGGTGTCAACGCGCCGGTGCGCCCGACCTGAAAATCGACCCCTTCCAGTTGTGTCATCTCTTCCTGCGCAGGAAACTTGTGCGCGATGGCCCAACGCGGTGCGCGAGAGACGAAGCCCAGTTTTTCCTGTAGAGATATATCATCGACTTTATAGACTACACCATCGATGTCGTATGGCAGTGCATCCCGCTTTTTCAGGATAGCATGATAAAAATGCATGCAACCCTCAACACCAGTGACGATTTCGATCTCATTACACACCGGCAATCCCAGATGACGTAGCGTCGCCAATGCTTCGGAATGCGTATGGCTCGGCAGGTCACCGTCCACATATCCCAGCGCATAGCAATACATCGCCAGTGAACGATGTGCTGTCACTGCAGGGTCGAGTTGTCTCAGGCTGCCTGCTGCCGCATTACGCGGGTTCACGAAAGTCTTTTCGTCGTTAGCACTTGCTTCGGCATTGAGTTTATTGAATGCCGCTTTGGGCATGAACACTTCACCGCGCACTTCCAGCACATCCGGTATCTTCTCACCCAGCAAGCGCAGCGGTACCGACTGTATCGTACGGATATTGCTGGTGACATCTTCACCGGTATTACCATCACCGCGTGTGGCAGCTTGCACCAGCTCACCTTGCTCATAGACCAGGCTGACTGCCAGTCCATCGAGTTTGGGTTCGGCGGAAAACACCAGTTCCTGCTCAGTCTCAAGACGATCGCGCAACCGTTTATTGAACGCGGCCAACTCGTCTTCGCTGAATACATTATCCAGCGACAGCATAGGCACACGGTGTCTTACCTGCGAAAACGAAGTGAGTGGCTTTGCGCCGACGCGTTGCGTGGGAGAATCACTACGGATATATTCGGGATGTTCTGCTTCCAGATCCTGCAACTGACGATACAGGCGGTCGTACTCGGCATCGGGAATCTCGGGCTGATCCAGCACATAATACAGATTCGCGTGATGACGTAATTCCGCACGTAACTGTTCTATCTGTTGTTGCACCCGCTGTGTCATGGGTTAACTGATTGCAGTCAGGTTATCGACCAGTTCGCGGTATTGGATGGTATCTTTCTCTGTCAGCCGTTCGCGTTTACGGTTGCACAACCGACCGCCCAGCATCTCGCTGATCTGATAGGCCGTACGTAACATATCATCCAGAGCTTCAGCAGGGTCGCTGACCATAGATGCCTGCATGAACATGGTCAAGCCGGAAGTCTCCGTCTCGTAAAGTTTTTCGGGGTCGAAGCTGCCCGGTTCCAGCATATTCGCCAGGGAATACAGCGGCATGTTATCGGCATCGTAACGATGGAATATATTCATCTCACCGAACACCATGCCATTGGCTCTGACCGCACTGTTTATCTGGTCGCCCCGTAGTGTCTCTTCTTTGCTCGCTGCGAGTATGCACAACATGATGATGTCAGAATCGGATGGTTGGCTATCCCTTTCAGGCTTATTGCCCTCGACAGGAGATGGCTCGATATCGTCTTCGACAGGCTGGCTCTGTGTGATCGGTTCGTCAGGCGTTTCGTAATCCATACTGGCGATGATACGGACTTCGCCTACACCCTCGTCCACCATGTCCAGATCCGTTGCGCTGAATTCAGGGAGTTCGCTGGACTCGTCATAGACCTGCCGTTCACGTGCCGAGCGACGTTGCCTGCCCAGAAAATACACCACGACGACGAACAGGATGCCTGCGCCCAGCAGAATCCATCGTAGGTTTTCCATTACGACTAGACGGCAGCCAGGGTGGCTGCTTCAGCAACATCGACAGAAACCAGTCTGGAAACACCGGCTTCGCGCATGGTCACACCACTGAGGTGCGACGAGATTTCCATCGTGGTCTTGTTATGTGTGATAAAGATGAACTGAACATGTTCGGACATCTCTTTCACCAGCTGACTGAAACGGCCGACATTGGCTTCATCGAGTGGTGCATCGACCTCATCCAGCATACAGAACGGTGCCGGGTTCAATTCGAAGATAGCGAACACCAGCGCGACCGCAGTCAGTGCTTTTTCACCACCGGACATCAGATGGATATTGGATATCCGCTTGCCGGGCGGTTTCGCCATAACTGCGACACCTGTGCTCAACAGATCGTCACCGGTCATTTCGAGGTAGGCGGTACCGCCACCGAACAGACGCGGGAACATCTCCTTGAGCCGGTTGGTGACATGATCGAACGTCTCTTTGAAGCGGGTCTTGGTCTCATGGTCGATCTTGGCGATGGCATCTTCCAGGGTCTCCAGCGCCGAAGTCACGTCCTTGAACTGCTCATCGAGGTATTCTTTACGCTTGAGCTGCTCCTGATATTCGTCGATCGCTGCAAGGTTGATCGGTCCCAGACGTGAGATACGCTGCGCCATCTTGCCCAGCAACTCATCCCACTCTTTACTGGTCGCTTCTTCTGCGAGTTCTTCGAGCAAGGGCTCGATCTCGAACCCGGTTTCAGCCAGCTGTTCCAGTGTGGTCTTGCTACGGACACGTACTTCCTGACTGTTCAGCTCCAGTTTCTGCAAGCTATCACGTATCTGCTGGCCCTGTTGTTCATGTTCGCTACGTTTCTGTTCCAGCGTCTGTAACAATGTAGCGACAGATTCGAGCTTGCGTCTGGCTTCGGTCAATGTCTCTTCACTGCTGAGTCGTTGATCCAGTAATGCTTTATGATTTATCTCCAGTTGCTCTAATGGCTCATTGGATTTGTTCAGCAGTAGTTGCAGATCCTGCTTGCGCTGTAACTGGCTCTCCTGCTCACTCTCCAGTCGCTGGATATTCTGCCGCAAGCTCTGCAGGCGGGTCGTCATACCTTCGATACGGATCGCCAACTCATGCGCTCTATCCTTGTGCAGCTGCATCGCGCTGCGTTGCTCGGTGAGTTGATCGCGCAAGGTGTCTCGCTTGCTCTCTAATTCACTTCTGGTGCCGGATAACTCTTCTATGCGCGCCAGTGATTCGTTACGCAGACGAGTCGATTCAGCGATATCGTTGGTGCTGCTGGCGATCATGGCATCGACATCTGCTTTCTCGTCATCCAGACTCTGGCCGCGGTTACTGATGTGTTCCTGACGGGTCTGGCGTGCATTAATCTGACCCTGCAGGTCATTCACCAGCGCATGTGCTTCGTTCAGTTTTACCTGCGCTTCTTCACGAGACTGCTCGGATTGTTGCAGCACATCACGTTCGCCCTGCAGTTGTTCTGTCACAGCTGCTAATTTCTGCTCAAGTTCAGCCAGTGTTTCATTGGTCTGACGTATCTCGGCTTCGCGAGCCAACACGCCCTGTTGCGCATCTTTATCACGGATGATGCGTAACCAGTTCGCGCCCATCCAGACACCATCTCGCGTGACCACGCTCTCATGTGCTTTGAGCGAAGCACGCATAGCCAGAGCCGCTTGCAGGTCGGCAGCAGCATAGACACCATTGACGAACTGTTCAACATTGATGGCAGATGTGATCTTGCTGCTGAGTAATTCGCTATCGGCAGACGAAGGATCGGTCGCGCTACTGGTTTCGACCAGTAACAGATTGCTTTCAGC
>WFUQ01000013.1 GCA_015484935.1 Gammaproteobacteria bacterium | reverse complement strand
ATCGTAACTCAGCACATTGCCATCGGTAGTACGCACGATGACCGCATCACCTGCCACCGCAGGTGTAGCGAGGATCTCACTGGGAACCGATATCTTCCATTTCACTTTCAGTTGCTGCCGGTCGATGGCGATCAGCTCACCGTTACTGGATGCGACGAACCAGACAGCATCGTTACCACCGACACCGGCACTGATCTGCGTATCCAGTTCCAGCGTGTTTTTGATATCGCCATTGCTGCGGTCTACGACAGACAACTCGCCTTCCCGGCCGACCGTCACGATCGAACCATCGGTAAACAACGGCTCCAGAAACAGATATTGTGCACCGATGCCGTCGTTTGCAGATACCGACCATTGTTCGTCGAGTACGACTTTGGGTTCGAAATCGACCAGCTCGGCGGGCGGCTCGGAATTATCGCTGTCGCCGCAAGCCTGTAACAGGAACGCGAACAGCAGGATTATGAGGCTTTGTATTTTCATGTTGCTGTGACAGATAATCAGCTGACGGGTTCAGATTTAACGATCGTCGCACCGACGTTGTTGCGTTTCATCTTCAGCCACGGTGTCACGGTCAAACCCTGTGCCAGGATCGCTTTATCGTAAGCTGCTCTCGCCTGCTGATCATCACCCATCGCCACGTACAGGTCGCCTTTCAGCTCCTCATAACGCGCGGTGAATTCAGCGGGATAAGCCTGGTTCAGCAACGCTTCCGCCTGCTCCAGACGCGAGTCAGCGATGTAGACAGTCGCCAGACGCAGACGTGCGATGTGGCGGGTCTCTTCGACATCGGTGTTCTGTTCGGCCCATTGCAACTGTTTGATCGCTGCTTCGACCTCGCCTTTCTCATAGTAATATTTGGCGACCGACAACGCTGCCAGTGCAGCATAAGGTGTGTCCTTGTATTCTGAAGTCAGACTTTCGAGTTTGTTCTTGTCGGTGAAATTATTCTGTTTCACCTGCTCGTTGACTGCGATGTACATATCGCTCGCCTGTTGCGAATGATCGCGCGTGTAGTCGGTAAACGTCTTCCAGCCAGCGATCGCTGCCAGTCCGATGGCCAGACCGATCAGCAAGGAGCTACTGTTTTCTTTCCACCATTTTTTGAGCGCCTCGATCTGTTGCTCTTCCGTTTCGTATTCTTGCATGCTTCACCTGATAATAGTATTTGATAGGTAATCGAACAGGTCGGACTGCGGCAGGGTAAGCTGCTCCGCCTGTTCACGTAAATTTTTGATTCCGACGGTACCGGCTTCAGCTTCGTCGCTACCGATGATGAGCGCGTAATCTGCTGCACTCTTGTCTGCTTTCTTCATCTGACTCTTGAACGAACCACCACCGCAGTTGGTCTGTAACCGGAACGCTGGCAGCTCATCGCGTATCTTTTCGGATAATACCATGCCCTGCTTCGCAGCCTGTTCACCCTGCAAGATCATATAGGCATGCGGTCGGCTCTGTGCGAACGCACAATCCTGCTCCTGCATCAATGCGATCAGCCGTTCGATGCCCATGGCGAATCCGGCAGCAGGTGTCTCACGACCACCGAGCTGTTTCACCAGACCATCATAGCGACCGCCGGCACAGACTGTACCCTGCGCCCCCAGCGAAGTGGTGACCCATTCAAACACGGTCTTGCAGTAATAATCCAGACCACGTACCAGCATGGGGTTGATGGTATAGCTGATACCCGCTGCATCGAGGATGGATTTCAGTTTATCAAAATGCTCACGGGATTCGTCATCGAGATGATCCAGCAGCGACGGCGCCTGTTCGATGATCGATTTCAGTGCCGGGTTTTTGCTGTCGAGTACGCGTAACGGGTTGGTCTCCAGTCGTCGCAGGCTGTCTTCGTCAAGCTGATCCCTGTAGCGTTCCAGGTACTCGACCAGAATGGTGCGATAGGCATTACGTGATTCGTTGCTGCCGAGCGTATTGAGTTGTAACTCGATGTCACTGAGACCCAGTTCGCGCCACAGACGTGCGGTCATGAGGATGAGTTCGGCATCGATATCGGCATCTGCGATACCGAACGCTTCGACACCGAGCTGATGAAACTGGCGGTAACGCCCTTTCTGCGGACGCTCATGTCGAAACATGGGGCCGGTATACCACAGGCGTTGAATCTGGTTGTGCAGGATGCCATGCTGGATACCCGCGCGGACACAGCTGGCAGTGCCTTCGGGACGCAGGGTCAGTCTGTCGCCATTACGATCCTCGAAGGTGTACATCTCTTTTTCCACGATGTCGGTGACTTCGCCGATGGAACGACAGAACAGGTCGGTCGATTCGACCAGTGGCATGCGTATCTCGCTGTAACCGTAACGCTGCATCAGAGCGGCTACTTTTGCTTCGAAATATTGCCAGCGGTAGGAATCATCAGGTAACAGATCGTGCATGCCACGGATGGACTGTATTGTTTTAGACATCTTCAGGAAATTCTATCGGTTGCCAAGCACAGGCTTGTCGTCTTTAAAGGTCAGGCGAAATTTTGCCACATTGTTCGAACGTATGAATCTCGCCATATCGATATCGACCGAGTTTATCTGCATGGTGATCACAGGTGCATTGCCGATGAACACCTGGAACGGTGCAAAACCTTCCAGTGTTTTTTCTGTGCCTTCACGCAGCATGTTATAGAACAGACTTTTGCCTGCACCGTCGGTGATCTCTATCCAACTGTCTCTGTCAGCATATAGTGTGATGGTATCCGGCTCGGGCAAGGCAGCAGGAGCGGCGACCACCGCTTCGATATCCTGTTTCACCTTGTCGTTCGATTCCGTTGCGAGAAAATCCAGCATCTCGTTGTTGTCCGTACGCACCAGTTCACCCTCTTCATCGAGTCTCGCATCCTGCTCGATGGTGCTTGTCTGCTGACCTTGCGATGGTGCAAGTGCGATCGATGAAGCGGGTCTGTCTTCTGTCGTCGCCAGTTGATCGACCCGTTCACTATAGTAACTGTAGAAACCATAACCCAGCACGACGATACCGAGCAGTATCAGGATACCGGTCATGCTCTTTATCACCGGTGTATGACGCGTCGCCTGTTTGGGTAACCGCTCCCGGACATCGAGGTCCGATTCCATCTTGTGCGGTACCGCACGCGAAAAATCTTCCAGCACTCTGTCGACCGACACATCGACCAACCGTGCATAGGCACGCAGATAACCCTGCACGAAAGTCGCAGGTGGCAGCCCTTCGGTCGCGGAGGCTTCCAGCATCTCGACGATGTTCTCGGTTATATTCAGTTCCTTGGCGATATCCGTAACCGTCAGGTCTTTCTGTTTACGTGCCTGAACCAGCTCGGCTGCGTAAGCGACCGGCTTGTGCTGTTCAGCATTCTCTAAATCAGATGTCTGCTGCTTATCGGTATCGCTCATGATACACACTCTGATCCAGTCGTCCGGCTTCCTCGGAATCGGGAAACTCTTTCAGTAGCTGCTTTGCAGCCTGTAGATAATAGTCCTGCGCACCCAGTGCTTTCTCTGCCTGCGCCTGTACCCACAGACTCTCTGCCGTCGGTTTCGTCGCAGCATGGAAACGCTGGACATAAGCCCGCGCCATCAGGTATTTCCTGGACTCCAGACCCACTTCCGCCATGCTCAGCAGTGCGTTCGGCATGGTCGGTTGCGCCCGCAGAGCGATACGCAGATGTTCTTCTGCCATCTTGTATTTCTTCTGTTTGAGCAGGCAGTTACCCGCATTGCTGTACGCCAGATGGGCAGATTTATAATACGGATTTTCAAACGCTTTCCTGAACTCGTCGTAGGCCTCATCGAGTCTGTTATGGCTACACAGGAAAGCACCGTAACTGTTGTGCAACTCCGGATCATCACCCTTTATCTCGAAAGCATCCTGATAATAATCTTCAGCCTCATCCACTTTACCGAGCGCATTCATCAGATAGGCCATGGTCTTGTAGGCGTTGAGGTTTTCCGGGTTCTGTTTGATGGCTTTTTCCAGTTTGTTTTTTGCCACCTCATATTGCTGACGCTTGATGTAACCGATGGCGAGCTCGACGTTGGTATCGGAGGCAGATTTCAGATCTTCCAGACTGGATGATTTACGTTGTGTCGATTGATTATTACCACAGGCGGTGATCGATGCAGCAAGCATCAGCAGGGCAAGAATTTTTATTATTTTTATGTTCATGGTTTTATCTGTACACCCGTTTTTTCTGCGAGTTAATTTTTTGATTATAGGTCAGAGCCGCATGCCGAAGCGGGGTTCGACAAAACGTTTTTCACGACGACTCCTGTCGTCAACTTTTCCGATCAGCTGACCACAGGCAGCGTCGATATCGTCGCCACGGGTGCGACGCACCACCGTGGTCATATCTGCCCGCATCAGGATATCACTGAATCTCTCGATCTGGCTGGCAGGAGACGAGCGATAACCTGAACCGGGGAACGGATTGAAAGGGATCAGGTTCATCAGTGTCGGGATACCCTTGAGCAGCTTTATCAATTCGCGCGCATGCTCCGGCTGGTCGTTGATGCCATCGAGCATGACATATTCGAACGTGATCCGGGAACGAGAGCTCTGCTTGTCGATGAAGCGTCTGCAGGCAGCCATGAGTTCTTTCAGGGGATATTTTTTATTCAGTGGCACCAGCTCGTTACGCAATTCATCATTGGTCGCATGCAAGGATACTGCCAGTCGCATGTCCAGCAGATCACCGATGCGGTCCATCGCCGGGATCACACCGGCAGTACTGACGGTGACACGGCGTTTGCTGAGCCCGTAGGCAAAATCATCCATCATCACGCGTACGGCGGAAACCACATTATCGAAGTTCAGCAACGGTTCTCCCATACCCATGAGTACGACGTTGGTGATCTTGCGTCCCGGTTTCTTCTCTTCGTTGAGCAGCTTATTGGCTAACCACAGCTGTGAGATGATCTCGGCAGAACTCAGGTTGCGGTTGAAACCCTGTCTGCCTGTAGAGCAGAAACTGCAATCCAGCGCACAGCCTACCTGCGAAGACACGCACAGGGTGCCGCGGTCACTCTCAGGGATGAAAACCGTTTCGATGCGATTGCCGTCTTCCAGCTGCAACACCCATTTACGGGTACCATCACGGGATAACTCGTCGAGTGCCACCTCGGGCATACGGATGACGGCTTTCTCATGTAATTCGGCACGCAGGGCTTTCGACAGGTTACTCATCTGATCGAAATCGGTCACACCGAGCTGATGTATCCACTTGGTGATCTGTGAGGCACGGAAGGTTTTTTCGCCTATCTCGGAGAAATAGTCCTGCATTGCCGGGCGGTCGAGGCCCAGCAAGTTCAACGGTTGTGTCGTCGTTTTATCGGTTTGTATGGTCGCGCTCATTCACACAGATCAGAATGTCAGTAAGACCGTGATTTTACGCAGGTTTTGCTGTCCGCGATACTGGAAATCAGGCTTTTTCCTCGATCCAGGCGAGTTGGATGCCCTCAAGGATGCGTTCACCGCAGTGTTCCGGGTCGTCGTCGAACTCGTCCAGCTGCATCACCCAGTTGCGCAGGTCGACAAAATTGACGAACTGCGGGTCGATATCGGGATATTTCTCGTCCAGCTCGATAGCGATATCGAGCACATCTGTCCACTTCAGGCTCATCTGTTCTATCCTGTCTAGTGATTCTCGGAAACCATGTTGATGGTGTATTTGGGTATCTCGACCACGAGATCGGCATCCCCTACTTTCGCCTGACAGCTCAGGCGTGAATCCGGTTCCAGCCCCCATGCCTTGTCGAGCATGTCATCTTCTTCTTCGGTGTTC
>WFUQ01000012.1 GCA_015484935.1 Gammaproteobacteria bacterium | reverse complement strand
GCCTGTACCAGTGTGGCGAGCTGGCGAGTGAGCAATGCCAGTTCGGTCGAGCTGATGCCGCGCGATAACAGTCGGGTGCCGAAGCTGGAGGTTTTTTTGCTGCCGGTTTCCTGTTTGCCGCTGGTGGTTTCTATCTGGAGTGGCATCATGCCTTTGTCGCGCAGGATCTGGCGGACCTGTTTGGCGGTATCGCCTTCGACGATGCCTTTGGTCTCCTTGCCTTGTTTATCGAGGGCGATGTATTCGAACGCGGCCATGGTGGTTATCGAAGCGTGGAGCGGGGCATGGGTTTAATCTTCCTGACTGACGCGCAGCACTTCTTCCAGCGAAGTTTCACCTTTGAGTATCATGCGTTTGCCGTCTTCGGTCAGGCTGTTGGTGTAGGTACGGGCGTAGGTTTCCATGGCGTGTTCGCCTTCACCATCATGGATCATGTCTTTGAGTCTGTCATCGACGGGGATGAATTCGTACAGACCGGAGCGACCGACATAACCGATGTGATTACAGTTGCTGCAACCGACCGCACTGTAGATAGTGGTGCTGTGGTCGGCGGGCAGATCCAGCCACTCGCGTTCGCTGTCGGTGATGGTATGTGCCTGTTTGCAGTCGGGACAGAGTTTGCGTACCAGTCTCTGTGCCATCACACCGATGAGACTGGACGACAACAGGAACGGTTCCACGCCCATGTCGCGCAGGCGGGTGATGGCACCGACCGCGCTGTTGGTATGCAGGGTGGATAACACCAGATGCCCGGTGAGCGATGCCTGCACCGCGATGGAGGCGGTTTCGAGGTCGCGTATCTCACCGATCATGACCACGTCCGGGTCCTGACGCAGGATGGAGCGAAGCCCGCGCGCGAAGGTCATATCGACCTTGGAGTTGACCTGGGTCTGACCTACGCCGTCGATGTAATATTCGATGGGGTCTTCCACGGTGAGGATGTTGCGTGATTTTATGTTGAGTCGGGTCAGTCCGGCATACAGTGTGGTGGTCTTGCCGGAACCGGTCGGGCCGGTGACCAGAATGATGCCATGCGGTCGTTGTAACAGTGATTCGAAGGCTTCGCGTGCCTTGTCTTCCATGCCGAGATGGTTGATATCGAGCCGGCCTGCCTGTTTATCGAGTAGTCGCATGACCACGCGTTCGCCATGACCGGAAGGCAGGGTGGAGACACGTACATCGACCGGACGACCGGCGATGCGTACCGAGATGCGACCATCCTGTGGCAGGCGTTTCTCGGCGATATCGAGTTTCGCCATCACTTTTATACGTGAGATGACCAGCGGTGCGATGTTGCCCGGTGGTTGTAATATCTCACGCAGCATGCCATCGACGCGGAAGCGCACCCGCATGCGATTTTCAAACGGTTCGATATGGATATCCGATGCGTTCACCTTGATCGATTCAGTGAGCAGGGCGTTGATGAGACGGATGATGGGCGCATCATCATCGGCTTCCATCAGGTCTTCGGGTTCCAGCGTCTCTGCCAGTTGATCCAGGTCCAGTTCGTCGCCGACACCTTCCATCATCGCCATCGCCTGATCGCTGCCCTGTTCATAGGTCTGCGCCAGAATCGCGGCGAACTGGTCTTCGCTGGCGGTGTCGAGTGTGAGTTTGCGTCCGGTGACGCGTTTCAGTTCCGGCAGTATCGCAGGGTTGAAATTTTCGCGGTGCAGGATGTGCACCGCGTTGTCTTCGATGCGACTGATGAGTACGCCATGGCGTTTGGCAAAGGCGTAGGGCAGTCTCTGCGTGCTGAGTATCTCGTCGTTGCTACTGATCTGCTCAGATGTAGTCGTCATCGTCATCCCAGTCGGAGTCGTCTACATCGGAAGTGCCAGAGGGGGCGGCGGCAGGTGCTGCTTTCGCCTGGGCTTTCTTGACCGAGTCGGGTACCAGTTTTGGCAACAGAGGGGAGACGGGTTTCAGGGCATCGAGGCCTTCATCACGGGCGGTCTCCTGCAAGCTGCGCAGGTAGTTGTATTTTTCGTTGGTCACGAAAGCGGCATCCGAGCTGTCCCGCAGGATGCTGGGGCGCAGGAAGACCATCAGGTTCTGTTTGTCTTTGCTGGTGCTGGTGGACTGGAACAATCTGCCGAGCAGAGGTATGTCTCCCAGTAAGGGCACTTTGGTGTCGGTCTCGTTGATGTTCTCTTCGATCAGACCACCCAGTACCAGTATGCCGCCATCATCGACCAGTACCGTGGTTTTGATGGAGCGTTTCCGCGTGGTCGGACCGCTGACTTCGCTGGTGGCGATCACATCGGAGACTTCCTGCTCCAGATTCAGTTTGATGGTGTCGCCTTCATTCAACTGCGGGGTGACTTTCAAGGTGAGCCCCACGTCCTGTCGTTCGATAGTCTGGAACGGGTTGGTCGAGGTAGTGGCCGAGTTGGTGAACTGACCGGTCACGAAAGGCACGTTCTGACCGACCACGATTTCGGCTTCTTCGTTATCCAGGGTGACGATGCTGGGTGTGGACAGGATGTTGGTGGAAGAATCGGTTGCCAATGCCCGCAATAGCAGTGCATAACGGGTGCCGCTGCTGTTGGTGCCACCGGCTGCCAGTGTCAGGCCGGGTGAGACCGCACTGCCCAGTGAGGTCGGGCTGCCGCTACCGAGTGCCGTCAGGATATTACCCAGGCCACCGAAGTTGCTGAGGCCGACCGGTATGTTGCTGCCGGTGCTGGGTGAGCCATCGACTGCCATGCCGACACCGAGTTCGTGATCTTTGGTGGTCGAAATCTCGGCGATGATGGCTTCGATCATCACCTGTGCACGTCGGATATCCAACTGGCGGATGACTGATTTCAGGTCCACCAGTGTGTTCGGGTCGGCGGTGATGATGAGTGCATTGGTCTCTTCATCGGCCTGAATGAAGGCATCGGCACCGAGTACACCGCCGCCACGGTTGTTGGCACTGGCGACTTTTGCTGCGGCCGGTTTTCTGCCACCTGCTGCTGTCTTGCTGCGTGACGAGGTGAGGCCGGTGAGTATCTTCACCATGTTTTCGGCTTTGGCGTATTTGAGGTAGATGACGTGGGTATTACCGCCGCCTTCCAGAGGTGTGTCCAGATGTTTGATGGTGGCGCGGGTTTTCAGACGCGTACTCTTGTCGCCGGTCATCAGGATACTGTTGGTACGGTCGTCGGCAGCCAGCTTGAGTTTGTTGGCATCCGCTTTGCCGGTGGGCGGGTTGAGCGAGTTCAGTATGCGTACGATCTCGGTGGCCGAGGCATGTTGCAGTCGGATGATCTCCAGCTCGTCGCTTTCCGGCAGGTCGATGCCGGAGATGATGCTCATCAGTCGTTTGATGTTACCGGCATGGTCGGTGATGATGAGGGTATTGGTCGGGTTATATGCTGCCAGATGCCCCTGTTGTGGAACCAGTGGGCGCAGGATAGGTACCAGCTGTGCCGCAGGCACATGGCTGAGCTGGATGATTTTGGTCACCAGTTCGTCACTGACCGCCAGCCTGCCCTTCGACAGGGGTAATGGACCCTGTTTGGCATTGACTGCCGGTACGATCTTGATCACCGAGCCGGTCGGTACGGCAGCGAAACCGTGCACCTGCAGGATCGACAGAAAGACTTCATAGACTTCGTCGGTGGTCAGGGTTTTGGCAGAGACTACGGTGATCTTGGCTTTTACCCGTGGGTCGATGATGAAGTTTTTGCCGGTGAACTTGGATACGGTGCTGATCAATGCCCGGATATCGGCATCTTTCATGTTGAGCGTTATCTCGTCTGCATCTGCGCTGAAAATTGGCGAAACAGCCAGTAAAAACGTAAAAAACAACGTAATGAAACGATTGGTAAATGGCTGCGAGCGAGTGGCTCTGTAACTGGTCATGCGTCTGTTTCCTGAAAAATCCTGTATCCGGATGTGCTCATTGTAGCTGAATGTTGAGTGGTACGTAGCTGCCACCGCGTTTGATGGTCAGGTTGACCTCGGTAGCCGAGCTGAGTTCACGCAGTGCCTTGATACCACTCTGCGGGTTATCGAGTTTGACGCCATTGATCTTGGTGATGACATCATCTGGCTGGATGCCATATTGGGTCAGCAGCTCACCTTTGGCCTGAGGCCGCAGGCGGTACCCGATCTGCTTGCCGTTTTCCTTGTAGACGATGGGCACAGCATAGTCACCGAACGAGACCGGATTTTTCATGATCTGTTTACGCACTTCTTTCAAGGTGGTCGGGTTACTGGAGCTGGTCTGTGTGGTGCGCAGCAGCGGTTGCCTGCCGTTATTGGCGGTCTCTTTGGTCAGCACCAGTTTTTCACGTTTGCCCTGTGATTCGATGATGACATAGTCGTTGTGGATCTCGCTGAGCTTGACCCCGCGCTGGATACTGTCACCGACACCGTAGATATCTTCTTTACCGCCTTTGCCTTTGGAGATGATGGCACTGGCCAGTGAATCCGGGTT
>WFUQ01000011.1 GCA_015484935.1 Gammaproteobacteria bacterium | reverse complement strand
TACCACCGGCGATCACCTGTTCAAGCTGTCGTGCCAAATCCTCTCGCGTACAGCCCCGGTTGACATGTTCCAGCCCGCAGATATGCCACTCGTCGGTGATCTCCGTCAGTAGCAATGCGATCTCCGGGATAGGTTTGTCAGCCAGCATCGCCAGTACCAGAACCGTCTTACCGGCTACCGGATGCGACCGACAATGTTCGACCAGGGCTGCGACCGCCTGCGGGTTATGCGCGACATCCGCCAGCACTTCGGGGGTAGTCTGGCTGGCACGGCGCAGCAGCTGGCAGCGACCGGCGAGCTGCACCTGAACCAGCCCCTGCCGGATATAATCCAGCTCGATGACGAGCTTCGCTTGCAGTTGTTGCAATGCGACGATGGCACAGGCTGCGTTGTTCAGCTGATGCGCCCCAGGCAGCACTGGCAAAGGCAGCTGTGTCAGTTCGGTCTTATCCGATTGCAGGCTCCACTGCTGTCCGTCTGCCTGCACCTGAAAGTCATGTTCGATGCGTTTCACTATCGCAGCCGTCTTTGCAGCATGTTGCAACAGGGTATCGGGTGGTTGCGACTCGCCGGTCACCGTCACTTTACCACTACGCATCACGCCCGCTTTTTCGGTCGCGATCGCAGCACGGCTATCACCCAACCAGTCAGTGTGATCCAGCGCGATAGAGGTGATGACGGACACATCCGGTTGCATCACATTGACCGCATCCAGCCGTCCTCCCAGCCCTATCTCCATGATGACCAGATCGGCTCCGGCCCGGTGGAACACATCGACAGCCGCCAGTGTGCCGAATTCAAAATAGGTCAGCGACACGTCTGCCCGTGCCTGATCGATACGTTCAAATGCGGCACACAAGGCGTCATCCGACACCGCCTGACCATCGATGGTGATACGCTCGTTATAACGCAACAGATGTGGTGAGGTATAACAGGCGACCTTGTAACCCGCAGCAGAGGCGATCGCCTGTAACGTCGCGACTACTGACCCTTTACCGTTGGTTCCGGCGACGATGATGAGTGGGCAATCGAACGTATCACTGAGCCCGGCCTGTGCAAGCACCTGCTCAACGCGTGCCAGACCCAGGTCGATCTCGGCAGGATTGAGACTTTCCTGCCAGCTTAGCCATTCATCGAGCGTTCTGGTTTGCATGGGTGGGGGAAACAGTCTGATGTTTCACGGCAGAGTAAGATCAGTACGAATAGTGTGTAGAAACACGCAAGGCGATGTTCTGCATCTCTGCGTGGTACAGGCCTTTAAGCAGATTGCACAGCCGGTTTGTTCATCAACATCAACGACAGGCTGGCGATCTTGTCACGCAGGTCACGACGATCGACGATCATATCGACCGCACCGTGTTCGAGTAAAAATTCACTGCGCTGAAAACCTTCCGGCAGTTTTTCACGCACGGTCTGTTCGATCACACGTGGCCCGGCAAAACCGATGAGTGCCTTGGGTTCTGCGATGTTGATATCACCCAACATGGCGAAGCTGGCAGAGACACCGCCCATGGTCGGGTCGGTCAACACCGAGAAATAAGGGATCTTGTTCTTCGCCAGCCGGGCGAGTGCTGCACTGGTCTTCGCCATCTGCATCAAAGAGAACAGTGCTTCCTGCATACGTGCACCACCGGAAGCCGAGAAACACACCAGCGGGATATTGTTTTCCAGCGCCGCATTGGCAGCCTGTACGAAACGCTCACCGACCACCGATCCCATGGAACCACCCATGAAACGGAAATCGAATGCCACGGCGACAAGATCGACACCTTTCACCTTGCCTTTCATGGCGATGAGGGCATCGCGTTCTTCGGTATTCTTTTGTGCGATCAGCAGACGGTCTTTGTATTTTTTGCTGTCTTTGAATTTGAGTTTGTCCAACGGCATCAGATCAGCACCGATCTCTTCGCGGCCGTCTTCATCGAGGAAAACATCCAGACGTTTGCGCCCGAATACGCGCATGTGATGGTTGCACTTGGGGCACACCACCTGATTGCGCTCCAACTCTGCCCGGTACAATACCGCGCTACAGGAGTCACACTTGGTCCACAGACCTTCGGGTACCGCACCTTTGGTCTTGCCTTCGGTACGGATGCTCGTGGGCATCAATTTTTCAAACCAGCTCATGTTAGTCTCCTGCTAAGACTGTTACGCCGTGCATCTGCAGATCATCCTGCACACACTCACGCCGTCTTTTGGCCCTGTACCGAACTCTCGTCCATCGCCTGCCTCATCGATGCCAGTAATCCAGTGACCTGTTGTATGATTTTTTCGGTGTCACCGCTGTTCGCAGCCATCCGTTTGACGATAGCGCTACCGACGATGACGGCATCGGCACAGCTGGCGACTGCCGCAGCAGATTCCGCATCACTGATGCCGAAACCCACACCTATAGG
>WFUQ01000010.1 GCA_015484935.1 Gammaproteobacteria bacterium | reverse complement strand
GTATTGAACTTCGCTGGAGCCTTCATTATCACCACCATCACTTATATCTTTCTTACCTGATGCCTGAATCGATTACAAAGCAGTCCTTCCGGTTTATCCCCTACCGCAAACGCGACATACTGGAAATGTGTCTTCGTGACGGGCGACTGGATTCGCAGGAGAAAGCGTTTCGACAGCTCTATCACATGCTCAGCAGTGTGTTTCATTTCGAGTTTCATCAGATCAGTGAATCGTTGAAAGAGGCTTACGCCGGTATCGATCCGGACACCGACACCCGTACCATCGAGCAGCCAGGCAATCCGGAGCGGTTTGACTTTGTCGTGCTGATGAGCGGCCTGCTGGAAAAAGCGAACTACGAACGTATCACTCAGCAAGACCTGACACAGGCATTGAGTGAATCCTCGTTATTTAATATCCGCCTGCAGGTCGATTTCGATGATTTTTCCGAAGTGCTGTTCTTCTGTCGCGGTGAGTCGAGAAAATCCGAGACCGTGAAGACATGGTTCGGGCTACGCAAGCAGACCATCACTTTCACCAATTATGAACGTGTGGTGGTGTACATCCGATTCAAGGACGACTACTTGCAGACAGACAGCACACTGCCCAACTGCCGCCCCGGTGCTACCCTGCTCAAGCTGTTCCAGAATGTGCCGAAAGCGGATCTGGAGATGCTGTTTCCCAATACTCGCGTGCGTATGCGCAACATCGATAAATTACTCATCGGTGTCCCCGCTGTCATCAGTGGCGGCATCGTCCTGACCACCAAACTGGGGGCATCGCTGGTACTACTCGGCTCCCTGTTCGGCTTCTGGTTAGGCCTCAGCAATCAACCGGTAGAACTGAACAAGACCGCCCTGCTCGCCCTGCTTGCCGGTTTCGCGGCACTCGGCGGCTATCTGTGGAAACAGTTCAATAATTTCAAGAACCGGAAGTTGCGCTTCATGCAGGCACTCACCCAGAACCTGTACTTCAAGAATCTGGATAACAATGCCGGTGTCTTCCATCGGCTGATCAATGATGCTGAAGAGGAAGAATGCAAAGAAGCATTACTGGCGTATTACTTCCTGCTCACCAGCGAACAAGCGATGACGCGTTCGGAGCTGGATAACAAGATCGAAAACTGGATGACTGACAACTGGAATTGTCACATCGATTTTGAGATAGAGGATGCGATGCAGAAACTGATCGCTTTAAAACTGGTCGAGCAGACAGATGACAGACTCACAGCGATACCGCTGGACGCAGCGATAAAACGACTGGATCAACGCTGGGATGATTATTTTATCACCTGATCCAATACGACTAGCGCAATAATTTCAACTGGCGTTTGTTCGCCGTACCACTGCGGCCGGTCTTCTCACTGTCATCGAACAGCGAACTGAATCCGGCTTTCTCACCGGAACGCTCATAGTCTGCTTCGAGTGCCGACAACAGCGCAGGCTCATCGATATCGGCTCTCGACCTCAGGCAATCGAACAGCAGGACGAACAAACGACGTTGTGCGATCTTCCATGTCGCGCCGGTCTTATCGAACAGGCTGTCACTCAATCGCATGAAATTATCGAAGGGACGCTCAGCCAGCATCAACGGCAGCGTCTGTGTGAAACGCCCTGAGTTGGCAATCATATCCCAGTATCGCGCAAACCTGTTCACCCGTTGCATGGTGCTGAAATCGATATCACGCGTCTGCAAAATATTGTAAGGCGGCTCAGGATTGTAACGCATCTGATACTCATCGCTATGGCGGTTAAGTGGCGCACCGCGCAGACGTTTCAGTATCCCCAGCTGGATCTCATGGGGTCGCAAGCCGACCAGTTCATCGAAACTTTCGGCGAAATTATCCAGCGTATCAGAAGGCAGACCGAAGATAAGGTCAGCATGGATGTACACATGAGTATGCTGGCGTAACCATGCAAGGTTCTGTCTGGTCTTGTCATTGTTCTGTTTGCGGCTGATCAGTTGCTGGATAGCTTCATCGAAAGTCTGCACCCCTATCTCGAACTGTAATGCGTGCTCAGGAAATTTCTGGATGACCGTTTTTAACTTGTCCGGCAAGTTATCCGGTATCACTTCAAAATGCAGGTACAGGTCGTCGCTGATGCGTTCCAGAAAAAATTCCAGTATCGCGATACTGCTACTCACTTTCAGATTGAAGGTGCGATCGATGAATTTGAAGTTTCGCACACCACGCAGGTGCAACTTGTCCATCTCATACAGAAACACGTCCAACTCGAATGGCTTCGATGTCTTGTCCAGTGACGACAGACAGAATTCACATCTGTATGGACAGCCTCGCGATGCTTCGACATAGACAAGGCGGTTGCGTATGTCTTCATCGGTATAATAATCATAGGGCATCACCAGTTGATCCAGTGAGACTTCCATACTTTGTATCAATGACTCAATCGGCCTGAAACCGTCGAGGATAGATGCACACAGCTCACGAAAACTTTTTTCTGCCGCACCCGTGACTGTATAATCGGCAATCTTGCACACATCCGGCAGGTCTGGTGCATGACTCACTTCGGGCCCACCCAACACGATGATGGTATCAGGCGACACCTGTTTGATAAGTTCCACGACACTGGATATCTCCGCCACATTCCAGATATACACACCGAAGCCGATAATCTTTGGCTGGTAGTCGAGTAACACCTCTGCCACATCGATAGCACGCTGCTGGATGGTGAATTCACGGATCACAGCACAATCACGGTATTGCCCCAGATTGGCATAGAGATAACGCAGACCGAACGCAGCATGCATGTAGCGGGCATTGAGTGTGCTGAGTACGATATCTCTTTGCTGGACAGGGGGTTGATCAGGAGGCATGACACGATTATAACAAGATGCCTGACAGGTTATAATATGGTGTTATTCAACATCGAAACACAAGAGATAATTATGAACTGGACAGTCTATCTATCAGGTGAGATCCACACCGACTGGCGTGAACAGATAAAAAAAGGCGCTGAATCACACGGCTTACCTGTCACCTTCACATCTGCCGTCACCGATCACGAAGCCAGCGATGCAGCCGGTGACATGTTAGGAGCGGAAGACAAAAGTTTCTGGCGCGACCACAAATCATCCAGGGTCAACGCTATCCGCACACGTACACTCATCGAACAATGCGATATCGCTGTGGTCCGTTTCGGCGATAAATTCAAACAGTGGAATGCCGCATTCGATGCAGGTTGTCTGTCGATGGCAGGCAAGCCCTACATCACCTTGCACGACGAAGACATCATCCATCCGCTGAAAGAAGTCGATGCGGCTGCCATGGCGTGGGCGACTTCAGCTGAACAGGTTGTCGAGATATTAAAGTACGTCATCAGCCAGAAATGATCGGGCACTGATTCAGTACATGCTACTGGTATCGTAAGGCCATTGATTGATACCGCCGCGCATCGAGACCACGTTGAATTTTCGTTGCTTGAGTATCAGCGCGGCGACTGCACTGCGTTTGCCGCTCCTGCAATAAGTGATGTATTTTTTGTCCGAATCCAGCTCGGCGTAACGGTCTCGCAGTTCGTGCAGCGGTATCAGCTTGCAGCCGTCGATGTAGGTGTCTTCATGTTCTTCTTCATAGCGCACATCCAGAAGTTGATAGTCCTCTTTGTTCATCATCACTCGGGTAGCATCAGAATCGACCTCTTCTATGCAGGGGTTTGCAACCAGGTCGGTGAAGTCTTTCTCATCACCGACCAGCAGGACACTATCAGTCTGCATCTTGACCGTGGCACTACGGGTACCGCCAGTGATCAGCGCATCTTCACCGAATGAATCGCCTTCGTGCAAAATGTTCACCCTCTTCATCTCGTCATCGTATAGACCGGTAGACCAGACTTCAGCCGTCCCCTCTTTCAATATATAGAAGTGCTCAGCGGGGTCTCCCTGCCTGATCACGACATCGCCTTTGGCAAACGTCTGAATCTTCATCCGTGTGATCAGCTCATAGACTGATTCGACCGGCAGACTGGTCAGACTCTTTATCGTCAGAACGCGTGACAGGATACCGAGCTTCTCCGGTTCATCTTCCAGTGTCTGCGCGATGCCGACCCAGGTAACGATATCATCGAGCCGTTTGTTGTTGACGTGATACAGGACCGTGTTAGCGACGGCGGTAACGGTGACCAGCGAATCATCTTTGGGCATCACCTGTGTCCGCAGCGACGAGATATCGGATTCACATAACTCGACTGACTTATCCGGCAGGTCTATCTTTACCTTGCCTTTGAGCACATAGAGGAAATTATGCTCGTCGATGTTTGAGCGGATATGGATAGACTCACCCGCCTGAAGACGAAACAGGCGATTGTCGTTATCACATGGATGGTTATCTGAAAAGATAAGACTCGGCAGACTAGACGTCTCGAGCATGAAGTTTGTTGATTTCACAAGCTACCCTTTAGCATTCAGGCGAAAATAGCATCTCACCTGTCCGTCCCAATAGAAAAAAGGGCTATTATAAACGTGAAGCCCTCGAAATTGAAAACGGGTCAGGAAGCAGTCCCCTCAAACGAGAAGAACCACCTCACTGACCCGTTATTCTCAGGCTGAAACAGCCCGAGTATCAGCAACAGATATTAAACCTGCTTGCGTCGCTTGAGGCCCAGCATCAACAAGCCCGAACTCAGCAGCAGCAATATACCAGGTTCTGGTGTAGGGACGACTCCCGCTGGTGAGAATGCTGTGATCATTCTGGTCCAGTCACCTGGGTTAAAAGCATACCAGCTCAGATCAACACTTGAACCATTGAATGACGTTGTATCACCTGCCTCCAGGCCACGGAGTACGAAATCTGCATAATCAAGGCCAGGCAGCCCCAGTGCAGCATCACTGTCAAACAGGTTTTGGTCGGAAGTAATAAACGCGAACACATCCGAGTCAGTCTGTACCGTAGCATTAACTGTGAAAGATGAATTGTTACCGGGATCCCACTGGAAGTAATGACTGGCAACGATCGTACCCGCTTTCAGATACAAACCTCGTACATCGCTACCAACGAAGGAAGCTGTATTATCGAACACACGGTCGACATACAATTTTTCGGTCAGTGTGTAGTTCTGTACTTCATCCCATGCCAGCAGAATACCGTCGTTGGGGTTTTGGGTAATCGGATTAGGAGGTGTCGTTGTCACTTCACATGAGTTTGCACCAGTACAGCTACTGAAGCCCAGAATGGTTGCCTGCGCGGTCCCGAAGGCAGTCAGCGAGGCAAGCAACAGTGTCTGTGTGAGAAATTTACTTGTTTTCATTTTTAAAGTCCTTGATAAGTATGTTACATTTCAATAGCACTAATGCAAATATCGTACCAAAATAATTACTCATTATTTTTCAAAAGCTTATAAAAAAACACTATCTTGAACTCTTAGCAAAGTGTAAAGAATTTGGTCACTTGAAGGGTGTTTTGAAACAAGAGCCTGCACGGACTCATCATACTTTTTTGACGAACTCAGACTTGAGTTTCATCGCGCCGATACCGTCTATCTTGCAGTCGATATCGTGATCACCGTCCACCAGACGGATGTTTTTTACCTTGGTACCGACTTTCACCACCGATGACGAACCTTTGACTTTGAGATCCTTGATGACGCTGACGGTATCCCCATCCTGTAACACATTGCCGTTGCTGTCTCTGATGACGTTTTCTTCGACCACCACCGCATCCGTCGACCATTCATGTGCGCACTCCGGGCAGATATAGAGTGAGCCATCTATATAGACATATTCAGAGTTGCATTCTGGGCATGCAGGTAGTTCAGACATGTGTGTTTTTCTATCGTTATCTATTCGAGATGCGAATCATGACACAGTCTGATCGAGCAACGCCACCTGTATTTTTTCGCCACCGCACTCGATGGTATCGCCGGACATGATCTTCTTGCGCTTCTTCCTTTCCACTGCCTCGTTCACCTTCACATCACCATTATCGACCAGCAATTTTGCCAGACCACCGCTGTCCGCAAGCCCTGAGAATTTGAGTACCTTATAGAGTTCGACGGGTTCCTCATCGAGCAACACCTTACGCATGATTACTTACCTCTTGTTCGATAGCCTTGACCGATTCTTCCTGTTGCTGCAGCGTCCACAGATGTGCATACAGCCCTTCTGCCTCCAACAACTGTTGATGCGTGCCCTGCTCGACGACCTTGCCCTTGTCCAGTACGATGATGTTATCCGCATCGACGATGGTCGATAGACGGTGCGCGATCACCAGTGCGGTATGCTTTTCGGCTACCTGCTTGAGTGATTCCAGTATCAGTTTTTCCGAGTGTGAATCGAGTGATGATGTCGCTTCATCGAATACGATGATCTTCGGGTTCTTCAATATGACCCGCGCGATAGCGATACGTTGTTTTTCGCCACCGGATAATTTCAAGCCGCGCTCACCGACGACTGTCTCGTAACCGTCCGGCAGACTGTCGATAAAATCATGGATGTTCGCCATCTTCGCTGCGGCGACGACCTCGTCATGGCTGGCATCGAGTTTTGCATAACGTATATTGTGTTCGATACTGTCGTTAAACAACACGGTATCCTGTGGCACGATACCGATATTCTCGCGCAGACTCTGCTGACTGACTGCACTGATATCCTGACCGTCGATACATATCCTGCCAGCTGTCGTGTCATAGAAACGGAATAACAAGCGCGCCAGTGTCGATTTACCGGCACCCGAGGGCCCGACGACCGCCACCTTGTGTCCTTTCGGAATGACCAGACTGACATCATCCAGTATCTGTCGATCTTCGTTATAACTGAACGAGACATGTTCGAATCTCACCTCGGCTTCGACGACCTGCAACGCTCCGGCATCCGGGCAATCCTGTACCGTCTGACGCGTATCGAGTAACTTGAGCATCATATCCATATCGGCCAATGAATATTTAAGCGCCCGATAGATGAT
>WFUQ01000009.1 GCA_015484935.1 Gammaproteobacteria bacterium | reverse complement strand
GTAGAGATAATGCCACATGGCGTTCAGGCTGTATTGCAGGTCTCGGTTTCATCATTAAATCACAGTGTCATCTGCCAGGGTCGGTGGCGGGAATGAAGACAAATCTATGAGCGTGAATGCCGGAATATACAGCTATTATGCTGCAGCGCTAGCGTATGGTGTGTTCACCTTATTGTTGCTATTCAGCTGGCGCAGTGGTGTCTCGGCCAGATTACTGATCGTCGCCAGTGGTGTCAGCACCGGATGGGCAGTCAGTGCCGCATCGGTAGCAGAGGGTACGACTCTGGTGTTGCCTTATGTTACCTTCGAAGCGATCCGTTATCTCGTCTGGTTCCTGTTTTTTTACAAGTTGTACCAACGTTCTATCGAAGGTGGTGCATCGCCTGCCAGATGGTTCTTGCCTGGCAGCACCGCTTTCATCGTAGTCATCATAATCAATGACACATTCCATATTTTAGGTGGTGCTGCGATCGGTCTGACCACGCACCTGTTACTGGCACTGCTGGGTCTGGCTGTGGTCGAGCAGATGTACCGTAATACCGCGATGCGTTATAGCTGGGCGGTCCGGTATATGTTCATCGGCGTAGGCGGGATTTTTGCTTTCGACTTCTATATGTATGCCGATGCCCTGTTGTTCAAAGGCATCGATCAGGTGCTATGGCAGTCGCGCGGTGTGGTCAATCTGGTCGCTGTACCACTGATCGCTATCTCGGCCGCCAGAAACCGCTCATGGTCACTCAATCTGTTCGTGTCACGTGATGTGGTATTACATACGACTGCGATACTGGGTGGTGGACTCTATCTGTTGCTCATGGCAGCTGCAGGGTATTACCTGAAAGAGTTCGGTGGTACCTGGGGGGAGTTGGGACGCACACTGTTTTTCACATTGGCGGTAGCGTTGCTGGCAGCGGTGCTGTTATCTTCGCAGATACGCGCCAGTGTAAAAGTGTTTCTGGTAAAACATTTTTATAAGAACAAATACGATTACCGCAACGAATGGCTCAAGCTGACCGAAGAACTGGGAGATGCGTCACAATCAGCAGAACAATACAAGTTGCTGATCGCTTCTTTGGGTAATATCGTCGATGCTCGTTCCGGTCTGTTGTTCGTTCGCGATGAGATGGGTAAGTACAGTAATATCGCCAGCTGGAATACACACCAGCTCGATGTGGATTCGCAACAGAATGAACAGCTGGTTCGCTTTTTGAGTGAGAAGGGCTATATAGTGAACTGCTTTGAAATTCCTGTGAAACCCTACGAATATGAGACGCTGAAATTACCGCGCTATTTCGATTCGATCCACAAGCCGTGGTTGATAATACCTCTGCCTGGTATGGATGCACTGGCCGGGTTCATCGTGTTGGCGGACCCGCTGGTAGAGCGAGTGATCAACTGGGAGGATCGTGATCTGTTGAAAGCGGCGGCCAAGCAGGTGTCATCCCATATCGCGGTGATAACCACTTCCGCAGCACTGGCAGAATCCAAGCAGTTTGAGGTGTTCACGCGTCTGTCTGCCTATATGGTGCATGACCTGAAGAATATCGCAGCTGAGCTGGAGCTGGTAGCAAAGAATGCGACCAGGCATATCGATAACAAGGAGTTTGTGCAGGATGCGTTTTCGACGGTCGAAAATGCGGCATCGGATATCAACCGATTGTTGCAGCAGTTGAGAGATCGCCGGGCGCAAGCCGAAAAGACGGTGGTAGTTTGTCTGTCTGATGTGGTCAGCAGTGTCGCGCAGGCCCGGTCTGAAACACAGCCGGTACCGGTGGTGATGAATCAGTGTGATGACTGTTTCGTGCACGCTGAAAAAAATCGCCTGACCAATGTGCTGGGGCATCTGGTCGATAATGCACAGCAGGCAACAGATGATGATGGCAGGGTCGAGATATCGATCTCGAAACAGGATGCATCGTACATCATCGATATCGAGGATGATGGTGTCGGCATGGAGCCGGATTTCATCCGCGACAGATTATTTAAACCATTCGATACTACCAAGGGTAACGCCGGTATGGGTATCGGCATGTATGAAGGTAGAGAGTTCGTGCGCGGTCTTGGTGGTGATATGTCGGTTACCAGCAAGCCGGGGCAGGGAACGGTTGTCAGTCTGCTGATACCGGCGATTGAAGATGAAAAGAACTCTCTGTGTCATTCTAATTAGCTAGTGATCTCAAAGGATATCAGGCTGAACTATGTCAGATAAAAAATTAAAACCATTGCTGGTCGTCGAAGATAATCCCGGCCTGCAGAAACAACTGAAATGGTCGTTCGAGGGTTATACCGTGTTTATCGCCGGAGACAGACCGTCGGCGCTCGAACAGTTGAAGGCGCATAGACCACCGGTGGTGACTCTGGATCTGGGGCTGCCGCCTGATCCGGCTAATGCCACAGAGGGCTTGTCTGCGTTGAGAGAGATACTGGAATACGCGCCTCATACCAAGGTGATCGTGGTCACCGGCAACGATGACAGAAGCACGGCACTGGAGGCGATATCACAGGGAGCATACGATTTTTATCAGAAGCCGATCGAACCGGAAATCCTCAGTCTTATCGTCGATCGTGCTTATGCTTTGTACGAACTCGAACAGGAAAATCGTGAGTTGCAGAAGCATGAGTCCGCGTCGCCTCTGGATGGTATCGTCGGCTCCAGCAAGCAGATGATGAAAGTCTGTCGTCTGGTCGAAAAAGTCGGGCCTGCTGAAGCCACCTCGCTGGTACTGGGTGAGAGCGGCACCGGCAAGGAACTGATCGCCAAGGCCTTGCACAATCTGAGTAGCAGAAAAAATAAACCCTTCGTTGCACTCAACTGTGCCGCTATTCCGGAGAACCTGCTGGAGAGTGAGTTATTCGGTTATGAGAAAGGTGCGTTTACCGGTGCGGTGAAACAGACCCCGGGCAAGATCGAAGCCACCGATGGTGGCACGTTCTTCCTCGATGAGATCGGTGATATGCCGATGTCGTTGCAGGCCAAGATGCTGCGATTCCTGCAGGAGCGCGTCGTCGAGAGGATCGGCGGCAGGGCGTCGATACCGGTGGATGTGCGTATCATCTGTGCGACTCACCATAATATACAGAACCTCATCACTGAAGGTCTGTTCAGGGAAGACCTGTATTTCCGCATCAGCGAAATCGTGATCGACCTGCCTGCGCTACGTGACCGGGAAGGTGATAAATTACTGCTGGCACAGACGTTTCTGGATACCATCAGCGCACACAATGGTAAAACATTCAAAGGCTTTACCGATAACGCGCGTGCTGCGATCGATAGCTATAGCTGGCCGGGTAATGTCCGCGAGATGGAGAACAAGATCAAACGTGCGGTCGTGCTCGCCGAAGGTAAAAAGATCACGCCGGACGACCTTGGTTTCGATGAAGAGGAGCAGTCCGTTTCGCTCGACCTGCGCAAAGAGCGTGAGCGCGTCGAGAGTGAACTCATCATGCGTGCGTTGACGATACATGATAATAATGTATCTCATGCGGCTGCGGCTCTGGGTATCAGTCGCCCGTCATTGTACAGTCTGGTAAAAAAACTGGGATTGCCTGAACCGGGAAAACAATGACATTCACGCGGCAACAAAAAAACTGGCTGTACACCGGGCTGGCTGTATCGCTTGCCTTGTCGATCATCCTGTTCGCCTATGCGCAGACGACAAGGTATCTCTATGACATCTGGATCGATTTTTCAGATGGCGAATACGCACATGGTTTTCTGGTACTGGCTATCAGTGTCTATATCATCTGGGTAAGCCGTGAGACCCTGTCGAAGATAACACCTGAAGTATCTTTCATCGCTGTTCCGGCTCTGATCGCGTCGAGTCTGTTATGGACGGTGTCTGTGCTGGTCGATATCAATGTCGCCCAGGCATTCAGTCTGGTCATGGTCATCGCTTCTGTGATGTGGTTGTTGACCGGGAACAGGGCTTTCAAACATCTGTGGTTCCCTGTGTTGTTTATGTTGTTCGCTATCCCGATGTGGTTTCCGTTGTCACCCTGGCTGCAGGATATCACCGCCGATGCAGTGTTTGCTATCGTCAGACTGATGCGTATTCCCGCATACCGCGAGGAGAACCTTATCATCGTGCCCGCCGGCACGCTGTCGATAGAAGAGGCCTGTAGCGGGCTGCGATATCTGCTGGCAGCCTTGACGCTGGGCACACTGTATGCATTTTTGAATTACCGGACGACCGCAAGTCGTTTGCTGGTGGTGCTTATCGCAGCAGCTGCTGCGGTAGTGACTAATTTTTTCAGGGTGCTGGTCGTGGTGTATCTGGGATATGCGACTGATATGCAGCATCCTCTGGTGCATGACCATCTTTCGCTGGGTTGGTATATCTTTGCGGGACTGGTCCTTATCCTGCTGGTGATCGATTCTCGCATCAACCGGTTTGTGAGCGATGATGAGGGCGGCAGAGAAGAAACCGTGGGTGGTGGCAATACGAAAATGTCCTCGATCATCATCGCATTGTTCGTCGCAGCATCGGTGATATTGAGTGGCCCTGTTCTGGTCAATACTATCCATCATTCCGGTGACTACGGTCGTGACATAGAGATCGTGATGCCGGATGTGGATTCGGGCTGGGACAGGCAGGACGGTGTGACTGATAACTGGCAGCCTCT
>WFUQ01000008.1 GCA_015484935.1 Gammaproteobacteria bacterium | reverse complement strand
TTGCAAGACCTGTTCGAACAGACGGGCAGGCGTTGAGCTGATATGTTGAATCTGATTCAGAAGATGGGCAGGACAGTGCTGGATACACTGCAACGATTAGGGCGTGGTCACCTGTTCCTGTTACAGGTGCTGACGCACATGAGTGGTCTGTTGTTCAGGCCGGGTCTGCTGATAAAACAGATGTATTCGGTCGGTGTGCAGACACTGGTCATCATCGTGGTTGCCGGATTTTTCGTCGGCATGGTGCTGGGCTTGCAAGCATATTATGCGCTGGTCGATTTCGGTGCAGAGAATGCCGTCAGTGTCATGGTGGTGCTAACCCTGTTGCGCGAACTCGGTCCGGTGGTGACCGCGCTGCTGTTCGCCGGTCGTGCCGGTTCGGCGC
This sequence comes from Gammaproteobacteria bacterium, assembly GCA_015484935.1. Taxonomy (GTDB): domain Bacteria; phylum Pseudomonadota; class Gammaproteobacteria; order SZUA-229; family SZUA-229; genus S139-92. Next base: position 3,180 of record WFUQ01000008.1, on the reverse strand, counting down.
TGACCGCCGAGATCGGTCTGATGAAAGCCACCGAGCAGTTATCCGGGCTGGAGATGATGGCGGTCAATCCCATGGAGCGGGTGATCGCACCGCGTTTCATGGCCGGTGTGTTGTCCATGCCGCTGTTGGCTTCTATCTTCAGCGCCATCGGTGTCATCGGTGCGTATCTGGTGGCGGTGCACATGCTGGGGTTGGATGGCGGTGCTTTCTGGTCACAGGCGCAGAGTCAGGTCGATGTGTATCTGGATCTGGTCAACGGCATGATCAAGGCGTTCGTGTTCGGTATCGTGGTGGTCTGGATCGCGGTGTTCGAAGGTTATGATTGTGTGCCGACTTCCGAAGGTCTGGGGCAGGCGACCACCCGCACCGTGGTGCATGGCTCGCTGGCGGTACTCGGATTAGACTTCCTGTTGACTGCGATGATGTTTGCAAGATGACGAACTATTTTTTAAGAGAGTGTGAAAGATGACGAGCAGAAATCTTGAGATAACGGTGGGGTTATTCGTGGCAGCGGGCATCGCCGGTCTGGTGATGCTGGCATTGACCGTGAGCAACCTGTCCAGCTACAGCGGTGGCGAGGGTTACCAGATCCAGGCGGGTTTCGATAATATCGGTGGCTTGAAGGTGAGGGCGCCGGTCTCTGCCAGCGGTGTGCGTGTCGGTCAGGTGACCGCGATCGATTACAATTCCGAGAATTATGAAGCTGTGGTCACCATGACCATCGACCCGGAATTTGATAAATTCCCACTGGATACGGCGGCCAGCATCCTGACATCAGGTCTGCTGGGCGAGCAATATATCGGGCTGGAACCCGGTGCCGACATCGATTTCCTGAAAGCGGGCGACCGGCTGGATATCACGCAATCTGCGCTGGTTCTGGAACAAATCATCGGCCAGTTCCTCTATAGTATGGCGGATGACAAGAAAGAAGAATAATCAGCAGGCAGACCGCCCCTGTGTTTTTGGAGATTGAGGAATAGAGATGAAGAACATGATGAACAGATTTATCCTGGCGATGTTTGCCCTGTTGTTGACGGCAGGCTTCGCTCGGGCGGACGCAACAGAATCACCGGTGGAGATGCTCAAGCGCACCTCGGATGAAGTCATCGCGGTGTTGCATGATAAACGTGCCGAGATCGAAAAAGATCCGGACATGGTCTATCAGCTGGTCGATCAATATATCCTGCCGCATCTGGATGATGTCACCATGGCGAAGCTGGCACTGGGTAAGAGCTGGCGCAAGGCGAGCAAGGCAGAAAAGATCCAGTTCGTCGATGAGTTCCGTACCTTGCTGGTACGGACCTACAGTAAATCCTTGCAGGAATTCAGCGACCAGAAGATCAACTTTTTCCCCACCGATGCCAAAAACGGTAAAGCCATGGTGAAGTCTGAAGTCATCCAGTCGGGCGGCCCCAGGATTCCGGTATCGTATCGTATGCGGGTGAAGGACAATGCCTGGAAGGTGTATGACATCAGTATCGATGGCATCAGTCTGGTGACCAGCTACCGCGGTACGTTCACTCAGGAAGTCCGCAAAGGTGGTATGGCCGGTCTGCTCAAGATGCTGGCGGATAAAAACGCCAGCAAGCCTGCGGATAAATCAGCTTCATGATCAGACGTTCATCCAGCAAGAGCATGCTCTATGTCGACTAGTATCGAGCTGGATGCCGACGGACAGATCAGTCTCAGCGGTGTGCTGGATTTCCAGACTGTACCGGCACTCGCTAAACGGGCGAAAACCCTGCTGGATAAAAAAGACGCTACCGTGGTCGATTGTTCGCAGGTCGTCAGCTCGAACAGTGCAGGATTAGCCTTATTGCTCGAAATGTCGCGTATAATGCGCGCCACTGAACAATCTATCCGTTTTCAGAATGTTCCTCAGCAGATCCAGACCGTGGCACGTGCCTATGGTCTGATCGAACCGGAGCAGGCGCTGGAAGCGATACTTTAAGAATCGGGCGATCAAGACAGATTAGATGAATAAATTGATAATCCAGGGCGGCACTATCCTCGATGGTGAGGTGCGCATGTCTGGAGCAAAAAATGCGGTGCTACCTATCCTCGCTGCAACCCTGTTGGCAGAAGGTACCGCGATAGTCGAAAACGTTCCCCATCTGCACGATGTGACCACTACGGTCGAGCTGCTGGGCAATATGGGCGTGACCGTCATCATCGATGAGAAGCTCAACATCGAAGTCGATAGCTCCACTATAGAAAACTATGTTGCACCCTACAGCCTGGTGAAGACCATGCGGTCATCCATCCTGGTGCTCGGGCCGTTACTGGCACGTTTCGGCGAAGCCGAAGTCTCACTGCCGGGTGGTTGTGCCATCGGCTCGCGTCCGGTCAATCTGCATATCAAAGGCTTGCAGGACATGGGAGCCGAGATCGATGTCCGTAACGGTTACATCCATGCGAAAGCCGAACGCCTCAAGGGCGCACGTCTGGTACTGGATATGGTCACCGTCACCGGCACCGAAAACCTGATGATGGCAGCGGCACTGGCTGACGGTACTACGAGGATAGAGAATGCGGCGCGTGAGCCGGAAGTGGTCGATCTGGCAAACTTCCTCAACGCGATGGGCGCAAAGATAAGCGGTGCCGGAACGGATACGTTGGTCATCGAAGGTGTCGAGAAGCTGACTGGCACGCGTTACCGGGTATTGCCCGATCGTATCGAAACCGGCACGTATCTGGTGGCAGCGGCCATCACCGGCGGTCATGTCAAAGTCAAGGATACCTCACCGGGTCTGCTCGATTCTGTCATCGAAAAACTACGGGAAGCGGGAGCCGAAATCACCATCGGCGATGACTGGATCGATCTGGACATGAAGGGCAAACGTCCGAAAGCGGTGAATATCCGTACCGCACCTTTCCCCGCCTTCCCGACTGATATGCAGGCGCAGTTCGTGGCGCTGAATACTATCGCTGAAGGCACTGCCACCGTGGTAGAAACCGTATTCGAAAATCGCTTCATGCATGTGCAGGAATTGCAGCGTATGGGTGCCGACATCGAGGTGGAAGGTAACACCGCGATCATCCGGGGTGTCGACAGACTCACCGCTGCCCCCATCATGGCGACCGACCTGCGTGCCTCGGCCAGTCTGATCATGGCAGGTCTGATCGCCGATGGTGAGACCGAAGTGCAACGCATCTATCACATCGACCGCGGTTATGAGA
>WFUQ01000007.1 GCA_015484935.1 Gammaproteobacteria bacterium | reverse complement strand
GCAGGAAGCTGACCCTTCACTGGGGAGTGGTACCGATACAGGAGAAAGAAAAAGAGACACACGACTGGAAAAAACTCAGCATCAGCATCTCCAAACGATGCGTACTCACCAAAACCGGCAATACCATACTGCTTGTATCCGGTTTCAGTGAAGACCCCGAGTTGAGTGAACCGGTGATGAAGATTATCCGGGTCTAGGAAACTCTGATTAATTCAGAGTTTCCCGTGCTCTGATCACTCGTTTTCATGGGCAACTGACACACTCGTCACCACCCCGTCAAAACATTCTGCGGTGACCGTGACAGGTCGGCAACAGACCTGACAATCTTCGATATAACTCTGTTGCGGTACAGAACAATCGATCAACAACTCGATGAGCTCGCCACAATAAGGACAACAGGTTCTGTAGGTCTCGATATCCACAGACTGACTGATCAATGGATGAGCGTCAGACTCAACGCCGGCCAGTAAGTGATGATCAGCACAGCGACGATGAGTATCAACATGAACGGCACACTGGCAGCATACAGTTCGGTCACAGGTTTATGGAAACGGTAACTGGCGATGAACAGGTTCATACCGACAGGTGGCGTGAAATAGCCTATCTGCATATTTGCCAGAAAGATGATACCGAGATGGACCGGATGCACACCGTAACCCACTGCCATCGGCAGTAATAACGGTACGATGATGACCAGTGCCGAGAACACATCGAGTATCATGCCCAACATGAGCAGGAATATATTGAGTACGATCAGGAAAGTCAGCTTGCTATCGATGTGCTCGCGCACAAAGTCGAACAGCTTATTGGGTACCTCAGCATCGATGAGATAATTGGTCGATGCCAGTGATACGCCCAGTATGACCAGCACCCCGCCTACCACGACCATCGAATCACGCATGATATCCGGTAACTTTTTCAGCGGCACTTCACGCAACACCAGCACTTCTACGATGAGCACATACATCACAGATACGGCAGCGGCTTCCGATATCGCAAAATAACCTGTGTAGATGCCGCCGATGAGGATGAACGGCATGGGCAACTCCCACAGTGATTCTCTCAATGCCGATAATAACTTTCGCACACTGAACTTAGTGCGTTTGATACGTGACCCATGGCGCGTGCTGACATACATGCTCCACGCCGTGAGCATACATAACATGAGCAGACCAGGCAGTAGACCGGCGAGGAACAGGTCGTCTATCGACACGTTCTGTTCCAGATCCATCTGCTGTGCGATGACCCCATAGAGTATGAGTGCGATCGAAGGTGGGAACAGTAAACCCAGACTACCGGATGAAGTGATTAGACCGAGATTGAATTTTTCGAGATAACCCGCCTGCTTCATCGCGGGATACAAGATCGCACCAAGTGCGATGATGGTCGCGCCTGATGCGCCGGTCAAGGCGGTAAAAAAAGCACAGGCGAATAGTGACACGATGGCCAGACCACCCGGCATCCAGCCGAGCATGGCATCAGTCAACTTCACCAATCTCTCGGATGCCTTGCTCTCACCCAGCACATACCCTGCCAGCGTGAACAATGGTATCGCAACCAGAATGGGGGTATCGACGATGCGATAGATTTCGATAGCGATTACAGACAGATCAACATCGGAGCGGCTAAAGCCATAGAGCGCACTGGTTGCGATGATCGCAAACAGAGGCACACCGAGGATGACCAGTGTCAGCAATATAGCCGAACCGACCAGCATCAGGGATCAACCATCGGTGGCGGTGAGATGAACAGTAGCAGATATCGGAAAGCCATCAGACCGAATCCGACCGGGATGATGATAGCTGTGACCCACGAAGGTACACTGCCGAAAGCGATGGTACCGTATTCATATTCATCCATCACGAAACGTGCGGCGTGCCAGCTGATCAGTACACAGACAGCAACACAGAACATGTACACCAGTCGCTGTATGCAACTACAGAATTTTTCAGAGAAATAGCGGGTGAAGTAATCTATACGGATGTGATTATCTGTTCGCGTCGCGATGACCGCGCCTGCCAGTGCCACCCACAATACCAGCACACGTAACAGCGGGTCTGCCCAGATGATACCGCCGTCGAAAATGTTTCGATAGATGATCTGGCTCACAGCCAGCAATATCATCACGATCAGCAGTGAAACCAGAAACCAGTCTTCGAGTCGATCGATATATGACAGGAACCGTTTTACCATCTGGACGCTGCTTATTGCACCTGTTGCAGCTCGTCCATCAACGCATCATAGACTGCCTGCGTATAACCGCGCTTGTTCTCGAGTTCCTGCATCGCAGTCTCACCGATATGATGCCACTGTTCGACATCACTGTCTTTCAAGGTGACAAATTCGATACCCTGATTGATCAATGCCTTACGCGCCTCGATATTGTCTTTACGGTTCTGCGCATCGATCCGCTCGAATACTTCACCCATGACACGACGCACGATCCTGCGGTCGTCCGCCTTCACCTTATTGAAACCTTTCTTGCTGACCACCATCAGTGCCGAGGTATAAGTGAGTGGCACATCGATGACATACTTTATCTTCGTGTGCCATTGTAGTGCCAGCGCACCGATCGGTGAGGTGATAACCGTATCGATCAAACCGGTCTGCAGACCAGTCATCACGTCTGCAACAGGCAACGGTACAGGTGATATATCAGCATGTTTGAACACGACTTCACCGACCTTGTTGCCGGAGGGTATCCATACTTTCTGACCACGCACGTCGTCCACTGTCTCCAGCTTCTTGTCTGACATCAGATAGGCGAAGCCGCCTTCAGCCAGACCGAACGATATATAACCCTTTTTTTCCAGTGTCGACAGTATCCCCTTATCCATCTTCGACCTGACAGCATCGACCTGTTGCAGGGAGGAAAACAGAAAAGGCAGTCCATACAGTGTCATATCCGGATAGATGCCACTCAATGAACCGGAGGTCACTGCGCCGCCCTGTAGCTGCCCGATACGCATCTTGCGTAACACGTTCTTGTCGTTACCCATGACACCGCCCGGGTAATATTTGATTATCACCCGGCCATCGGTCAGTTGTTTGATCTCTTTTGCGCCTGCTCGCATCTGTTTCATCCAGGCAGTGCCATCCGGTGCGATAGTCGCTATCTTCAATACCACTGCATAGGCTGACACAGAGCCCGTCAGCAGCAGTGCACTCAGCAATAGTCTTGTTATGTATCGTTTCACCATCATACCTGTCATCTAAAAATAGTCGTCAGCCTGTGCCAACAGGGTTCTGGCTCTCGTCTGTGCGATCACCGTAATCAATCGGGAAGGTGTATCAGCAGGATCGAGTTCGAGCAGCTCTTTCAGCAAGGTGTCATGCAACTCTCTGTCAAATACCAGACGCGCATACTTTTCCGCATACATAAGCAACGCCATCGGATTTTTCCGATCAGAGACTGCCAGTGCATTTTCAAAGTGTTGCTTTGCCAGTTCGGGTTTGCCACCCATCGCTGGCGGTAACAACGATTGCATCACGCCCATGTAGCCATGTACATCACCGTGACTGTAATCAGGGTTCAGTGCCAACACTCGCTCTATCGTGGCTTTCACCTTGGGTAGTTCGGCTACCGCATTCCAGTCCGAGCTGTTAGCCTGCACCACTCCTGCCCATGCCGAGCCCAGTGTGAACAAAACATCGATGTCTTCCAGTTTGAATTTTTTGAGCGCATCCTCATATCTTGCATAAGAGGACTGTTTCAGGTTACATGCCGCAACATTGGTATTACCGACGTGCAGGCATAATGCTCTGTGTGCATAGACGAATGCACGTTGTGACAGTTTCTTCTTGCGTTCGGGCTGTTCGACAAATACCGATGCATAAGAAGCATACAGTCTGGATGCGGATATCAACAGACCGATATTCTCATCATCTCCACGCACCATGCTGTCGATCAGAATCAGATAGGCAGGTAATGCCTGTTTCACCGTCTCCGGTTCATCATGCTGAACGATCGCCGCAGAGAGATCGTCTGCGAATTCTTTTTTTGCATTTGAGACGAGCTGCCCACAGGCACTGAGAGCCGCGATACAGATGATGATAAATACTTTTTTAAACATTTTTATTCTGGTTATTTTCAGCCGGAGATACTACCCCGTTTCGACCGCTCTTTACCACTTTAGTTTGTGCCACCCGGACAGTTTTGAAACACAAAAAAAGGCCGGACGACCGGCCTTTTGCGAACGCAGTATCGATAAGCTTATTTACTGATGATCTTCTGCAGACCCGCTATCGATCTCACCCACGGTTTGGAACCGGTCTGTTCCTGCAGAGTATCAGCAGCAGCGGTCGCTGACGCTCTATCATCGTACATACCCACCAGCACATACATCACTTCGCCCGAGCGGTCTGTCTTTACGATATGCAGGTCGTTCAATTCATTCTTCTTTTGATAGCCTTCGATGCTCGCCATGGTCTTGCTCGCATAGACCTGTACCGCATAGCTATTCGCCGGCAGCGCCAGGATGATGTCTTCGACCGATGCTTCGGCTGTTGCCGGCTCTTCCTCTGTCACCACTGTCATCGGTGCATCCATCGGTTCAGGTTCGTTCACGACGACGGGTTCTTCGACCACAGGCTGTGGTTCAGGCTCATACAATGGTACTGGCT
>WFUQ01000006.1 GCA_015484935.1 Gammaproteobacteria bacterium | reverse complement strand
ATCCACAACCGACCCTGTATTTTCAGGCTACGAATTATATCCGAAGCCGGTCTGCGAATCATCTCTACCGGGGTGCTTGATGAAAAAAACCTGACGATACGATACGGTAGAATGTTGGCTATGTCTGTAACCCCACACCTTAATGATATTCCGCTGGACGATCTGGATCACGGTGCTCATGTCTGGTTCTGTGATCCAGATGCTGCTTTGCCAACTGCCGACCTTGAGCGTTGTCGCGATCTGTTGTCGGCAGATGAACGCGTCCGTGCTGCGCGGTTTATGTTCGAGGCTGATCAGCAGCGTTTCGTGCTGTCTCATGCCATGCTCAGGATCGCTTTGTCACGGTATGTTGATGTAGCGCCTGTGGACTGGTGCTTCGTCATCAATGCCCACGGCAAGCCGGAGCTGGCGGATGCTCATTCCCGCTACGGCTTACACTTTAATCTGACTCACACTGAGGGACTCTGTGCCTGTGTGGTAACACGGCACATCGATTGTGGCATCGATGTCGAATTCGAACGCCGTGATAATCAGTTGCAGCCGATTGCGCAGAAGATGTTTGCCGAGCAGGAGCTGGCGACGATGCCGGATGATGCGCGCACGATGCGAGAGTTGTTTTTTCGCTACTGGACTCTGCGGGAAGCGTATGTGAAGGCGCTTGGAACCGGGCTGAGTGGTTCTTCGAAAACCTTCTATTTTGAGCTGTCAGCCGATGACTCGGCTACGATGCATGGTGATGATGAAACGCTGGAACCCGATTCGTGGCAGTTTCAGATGCTGCGTTTCGACGAGAACCATATCGGTTCGGTGGCGTTACATTGTCGCGAGCAGAAGCGATTACTATCGAAGCGGGTATTGAAGCCCTGGCAACTCGCTTAATACTCTTTCATCAATAAAGAGCTACCGGTCATGGAAGGCGGCTGCTGCAAACCCATCAATTGCAGGATGGTCGGCGCGACCGAACTCAGGTCACCACCCGGACGCAGATGCCAGTTGGCTTCGTCCAGCACCATGCAGGGCACGGGGTAGAGGGTGTGCTGGGTATGCGGTTCCTGTGTCACCGGCTCGACCATCTCGTCGCAGTTACCGTGGTCGGCGGTCAGGACGACGGAGAAACCACTCTCGGTTGCTGCATCCAGCACTCGGCCGACGTGTTCATCCAGCGCTTCGACTGCCTTGATGACTGCTTCCGGTACGGCAGTGTGGCCCACCATGTCGCCATTGGCGAAGTTGACCAGAATAAATCCATACTCACCGGATTGCAGGGCTTCGATGACGCGATCGGCCACCTCGGCGGCACTCATCTCCGGTTTCAGATCGTAGGTAGCCACATCCGGTGAATGTACCATGACGTGCTCTTCACCGGCGAAGGGTTGTTTTTTGCCGCCGTTGAAGAAATAGGTGATGTGCGCATATTTTTCGGTTTCGGCACAATGGAACTGTTTGTAACCGGCGCGGCTGACGACGGATGCCACGGTTGCCTGCGGACGCTCCGGTGCGTAACCGATCGGTAACAGGAACTCCGGGTCGTATTCGGTCAGACAGGTCACGGTCGCGCCGGTGTAGGCACCGGTATCGAATTCATCGAAGTGATCCAGCGCCAGCGCCGCAGTCAGCTGTCTCGGGCGATCGTTACGGAAGTTGTAGAAGATGACGCTATCACCCGATTCGATCAGCTCGCATTCAGCCAACACGGTCGGCATGATGAACTCATCGGTCTCGTCATTGGCGTAAGCCTGTTCGATCGCGTAGCGTGCATTTTCTGCAGTGCGGCCTTCGCCCTGCACCATCGCCCGCCATGCCATCTCGGTTCTGTCCCAACGGTTGTCCCGATCCATCGAATAATAACGCCCGCATACGGTTGCGATACAACCGCCGGTATCTTCCAGCGCGCTTTCGATACGGTTGAGATAGACCAGTGCCGACATCTGTGCGGTGTCGCGGCCATCGGTGGTCATGTGTACGACCGGTTTCACTTTGTGATCACCGCAGAGTTTTATCAGTGCCAGCAGGTGATCGATGTGACTGTGTACGCCACCATCGGAAGTCAGTCCGACCAGATGCACTGAGCGATCGCGTGCTGCGGCGTCTTCGACTGCCGCGATCAAGGCTGCATTGTTGAAGAACTCGCCACTCTTGATCTCATCGTTGATGCGCACCAGATCCTGACGCATGACCGAGCCACAGCCCAGTGTCATATGACCGACTTCGGAGTTACCCATCTGACCATCGGGCAGACCGACAGCACTGCCGCAGGCATCGAGTGTGGTGTGTGTGTTGGTGGAGAAATACTCATCCAGTCGTGGTGTATCGGCCAGCTGCACGGCATTGTTGATGCGGCTTGGATTGACCCCGAAACCATCCAGGATAATCAGAATTGTCGGCCGGCGGGGTACGCTTCTTGTATCGGCCATTGTTATGCTACTTCCCGCAGTCTTTGTTCGTCATTCATTTCGGGCGCGATTGTACACCAAGACCTGCCAGGATGCGACATCGCAGAGCATGTCAGACATATCCTGTGCACTTTCGCGGATAGTGACAAAGACTGTCAGCATATAAAAGCGCTACTTTGTCAGTTCTCGCGATCGACTCGACGAACACCACAAATCTGTACCAATACATGAAAAGTGTTAGATTTTTTTACACTTATTCGCGTCCCGAAATCACGAAAATAATAAATAACAAATAATATCAACAAGTTATGTATTTTGGCTTCCTTCTTGCTGTATATATTTCAGACATATCAAAAATTTTTTAGAAAAGACATGATTATGAGT
>WFUQ01000005.1 GCA_015484935.1 Gammaproteobacteria bacterium | reverse complement strand
CTGATGTTTGCTGTGGTCATGCACATCCTGACGGTATTCTGTAATTTTGGCGCACTGTATGGTGAGAAGACCGGGCTGATGGCGACGGGCTCTTGGATCAAGGCGGTGGTGGCATCGATAGGCTATCTGGCACTGATCCCGCTGCTGGGTGTCTACGGTGCCGCGATGACACTGATCGGTGCGAATACAGCCGAACTGATCTGGATGTATACCCAATCCAGAAAACATTACGATATGGGACTACAGTGGCGACCGATAATGCTCATCGGTGGTGTCGCGATGTTGTTTGTCGTGCCGGGGTATCTGTTGCCACCGGATGAACTCTATGCTTTTTTGGTGCGGGTTTTACTGTATGCGGGTTTGTTGATGGCTATCTATCTATTGCCTGTCTGGGACAGTGAAGACAGGAACTGGTTGAAAGCGACTCTGCTCAAGGGCGCACGGTATGCACGCTTGCGATGAATGGCACGACGGCGACGGGCTTCAATCGTCAGCGGCAAGTGCGCTCTCGTAGATAGAAAACAGTCGGTCTCGTATCACGCTGATACTGTAGTTATCCTCAACATCTTTTCTCGCCTGTCGACATAAGCGTTCATAGTACGCCTCATCTTTGATGATCCTGCTCAACAGCGCAGCCAGTTGCTGGTCGTTCTCTTCGTCGAATAACAGACCGGTCGCGCAATCCTTGATCACTTCAGGGATACCACCTGTACGACTGGCTATGATCGGTATGCCGGAGGATTGCGCTTCCTGCAGGACGACACCCTGGGTTTCGGTATGGGTGCCGTCACGGAAATCGATGCTGGGTAACACGAATATATGGGCTTCAGCATAGTGTGCTCTCAGTTCTTCGGTACTGACGCCGCCGCAGAGGGTCACGTTATCCTGGAGACCGGCTTCGCTTATCTGTTCACTGAGTCGTGCATGCTCGATACCACTACCGATGATGCGATACTCGATGTTGGGGAAGGTGTCGACCAGTCTGGCGATGGCGCGGATGGCGACATGGAAACCCTTCTCGACCGAGAGGCGACCTACCGATAGCACGATGATCGGTTCGTCGGTCTTGATCACGCGAGTGGTAAAGGGGAAGTCCTGAGTGTTCGTCGCCTGTGGGATGATATGTATCTTGTCGGTGTCACAGCCCATGTCTACCAGTTGCCTGCTGGCAAAACGGGTGTTGACCAGAAAAGCGCTGCATGATGCCAGTACCGACTCGATCTTACTCTGCTCCAGCATCTTCACATCGTTGGGAACCAGCCCGTGAAACGTGGTCACCATCGGTATGCCGAATACTTCCTTCAGAAAGAGATAACGGTAACTTTCGAACAATGAATGCGAGTGGCTGAGTTCGAACTCGGCTTTGCACAATGCCCGTGCTTGCAATATGGACTGGATGCCGTAAGTGAGTCCGTAACGTCTCCAGATATCGGAGAAGATGATGCGGGTGACAGAACGCCAGTAACGCAGACTGAAGACCGGTATCTCGCGGATGGCGCGTAACACATGAGGTGACGAGGAATAGATGTAATGTGTGTTTCGGCGCAGCGCGTAGTTGTCTACATCCGGGTGCACCTTGTCCTGTCCGGGATCGCGCACTGCAAAGATGGTGGTGTTACATCCGGCTTCGATCAGCGAGATGATGTGATTCAGTACATAGGTCTGGACGATGTTGGGGAACATCGGCACCAGAACTGCAACATCGAAGCAGCGTCTGCTTTGATCTGGCCTATCTGAAGACATTATCAAGACTGCTCAACAGTTTCTTGTTGGTATGCTGGATATCATAATGTTGTTTCACATCGCTTATCGCTCTGTCCGTCAGGCGTTTCTGCCACTCGGTATCGAGTGCTTGTTCGATGGCCGCGCAGGCAGAAGGGATATCCTGTTGTCTGTACAATAGCGCGTTCTGCCTGTGCAGTGTCGCTTCGCAGGTAGACGGGTTGTCCGAGACGATGGTGGTCAGGCCTGCGCTCATATATTCCAGTATAGAGAGAGAATAACCGACTTCACCTTTCGATGCGTGAAAACCGATATCACATGACGGCAATATCTCGCGTATATCCGATCGCTTGCCAGCGAAGGTGAAGTGATCGTTCAGTTTGAGCTGGTCTACCAGTGCGGTGAAGTCGTCCATGTCCGGGCCATCGCCGCAGAACAGGAAGTGCAGCCGATCGTGCTTCTGTCTGTTGATCAGTTCATCTGCACAACGGATAAAAAAATCGATACCTTTATAATAGGAAGCGCGGCCGGTGGTGATGATGATGGTACGGTCTTCGGGTATCTGGAACTGGTGGTTGGCATATTGCGGGTCGATGTCGTCCAGCTCGATGGGGGTGATACCGTTGGGTGCGACCGAGCATTTCTCTGCCGGTATGCAGGTGACGTTGATGAAGCGGTCATAGACATATTCGGTGACGGCGACAAAATGATCAGCCGTAAAAAACGGGATGCGCTGGATGACGGACTTGATCAGTCTGTTGAGCGATCTTGCCGGTGTGCGTTCTCCCGGCGTATGGTCATGTACCACGATCTTCCTGACACCCCATAATCGCAGTAACAGATAGAGCGGGCTGTATGCAGGTGAATCCGACAGATAGATGTAGGCGATATCGTTCGATCTGATATAACGGCGTAACGCCCCAAGGTCGGCTAACGAGCCGGCCCCGAAAACACGTTCGGATACATGTATGTTCGAGTCAGCGATGGCATCCGGGAGTCGGGTGATCTTCGGGTATATCAGATAGCTGTGCATCGATCGCTGCTCGAAATGCTCCGAGATGGCTATCCAGAAATTCTCCATCAGCCACCAGGCATAACCGACATCGGATTCCCAGTTGGCGACCAGTAATATGTTGGATGCTTTGGCCATACGCTAGTGCTCGCCTGGGTCGGTGCGATGTTCGATGCCATCGAAGGTATAACCGAACAGTTCGATGTCAGTGGCATAGACCTGTCCGACCAGCTCGCGGGTGGTGTCGTCATAAGCCAGCCGATAGTCCTTGCCTGGATTCGCATTGCGATGTTCGATTTCGGCATCGATGTCCAGTCGTCTGCAGATCGTATCGAAATCCTGATTGATGGTTTCGAAATAAGCGAGGTAGTCGACGAGTATCTTTTTATGGCGGTCGCACAGGAAATAATATTGCGGCCAGAAATGCCGGTGTTTGTTTATATTGCTCGCATCGAGCCATCCGGTGACGAAATCATGGAAGTTGTCGAATTGACTGAGATGGGTTTCGGCCCACTGTCTGTCATCATCGTTCCAGCCGCCGGCCATCAGGTAGCGATAGGCAGAATAGAGTCGGTCCCATGGGTTGCGTACGAAGGCGAATTTGAAATAACGATCGAAGTCTTTCCTGCCATAGATTACCCGATAGTCTATGGCGGTATGGTGATAAGGTAGATAACCGAACAGGCTGGTGGCGACAGAGGTGCCAGCCGATTTCGTGATATGCACGAAGATACATCTATGCTCATCGAACGGGCGTAACGAAAAATCACCTTTGTCAGAAGGGTAGACAATCGTGCGTTTGCGTCTAAATTCACTGAGATGGCGCATCTTGTACAGCCAGAGGCGGGTTTCGTACGACAGGATGGATTTATAAAGTTGTCGTATAAATCCGTTCATCAGCTCTGGTGTCAAAAATAGTAGTGGTAGGGGAATTTTAGTTGAGAATACCGGTTTTGCATCGCCCGAAAGATTTTTACCGGGCAGATTCCGTGGTTCGTATGATAGTGCATTTGATACAGGTAATGTAAATGTTTGTAGCAGAAAATTTGGTTTATCTCGAGTTGCAGAAAACGGGCGGCACACATATCCGTCGCCTGATGCAACAGTGCACGGATGGTGAGGCCGCTGGCAAACATAACCGCCTGACAGAAGCATACCGCGATCACTTCATATTCGGTTCCATTCGCAACCCTTGGGACTGGTATGTCTCCCTGTGGGCATACGGTGCCGGAGGCAAGGGTGCGGTTCGTATGCGCGTGGCGCGTCATTTCGAGCTGGACTACTACACCCGTACACTGCCGAAGGCGATGGGCAAGAATCGACTGTCACCGGCCGAGTTGTTCACCAGTGTCTGGCATGACATCATCAAACCGGTCGATGACTGGAACGAGACCTATGCCGATTCGGATTCGCCTGAACGGTTCCGTCGATGGCTGAAACTGATACTGGGTGCTGACAGCCGCTATGATTTCGGTGAGGGCTATGCTTTCAGTCCGGTATCGGCTTGCGCAGGCTTGTTGACCTACCGGTATCTGCGATTGTTTACCCTCGGTGATAGTATCTATCGCGACAGCCGACTGGCATCACCATCAGGTATCGTCGAGTTTGATGATGCGCATAATGTGGCCAGTGCGATGATACGTACCGAGTCACTGGAGCCGGATTTTGCTGCCATCATGGAACAGACAGGGCATCGATATCCGCCAGCAGAAAATGCGGACTCGAAGGATGGTGCAGCAGAGCGCACCAATTCATCGAAACGTCGCGATGCAGCATTCTATTATGATGATGAGACCATCGCGCTGGTAGCAGAGAAAGAACGCTTCATCATCGACAAATACGCATATTCACCGCCGATCTGACAGTGAGCGATATAGGCTCAGATAATTCTCCGCATTCTGCCCTGACGAATACCGGTTCGCGACACGTTCGCTGGCATTCCCGATAAGTTGTTGACGATAGTCGTCGTCGCTGCACAAGCGGAAGAGGGCAGCGGCATAGTCAGCACTATTCTGTTCAGCGACCAGCATGCCGCAGTTGCCATCATCCAGTAGCTGCGTGATACCGCCAGTGCTGTGCGCGATGATGGGAAGCTGCAACGCCATCGCCTCGAGCAGGACCATTGGTAAGCCTTCGTGGTCGGATGTCATCAACAACGCATCCAGCCCTGACAGTGCTTCATGGATGGAATCTGTATGTCCTTGGAAATGGACGATGTCGGTCAGGTCTGCGGTAGCTACCTGACTGCTCAGAGTAGCAAGTAACGGCCCGTCTCCGTAGATATGAAACCGGACCCGGATATCGGGATGGTCGGCAGTGAAACGTGCTGCAGTTTCGATGAACAGGTCCACACGTTTGATCTGTACCAGACGACCGGCGATACCGATATGAAAAGTCTTTTGTCCACCGCTGTCATCATCCGTCTGTTTCTTTTCGAGCTGGCTCAGAGCTTCAACATCGATACCGTTTTCGATGATATGGATATGTTCTGTCGGGTAGATGTTGCTTAACCGCCCAGCGAGTTCATCTGTCACCGCAACGACTCGGTGTTGCAGCCATCGACCGCATGTCCTGTCTGCCAGCATGATCAGTTTTTGAGGTAGCTGTTTCCAGCCGGGTTTGAATTCATCGTCGCCGTGTACGGTACGGATGGAACAGCTGCCGGGTGTCAGCAGGCTGGCGATGCTGCCGAAGATGTTGAGTTTGTCTCTGTGGGTATGCACCACATCCGGTCTCATCTGCCGGACGGTAGCGATGATGTTTTTCAGGATGGTGACTGCACCCAGCCGGTTTTCGTCAAACACGATGACTTCAACGCCCAGGCCTCGCAGCTCCTGTTCCAGTCTGCCGTCATTGAGCAATATCACGGACAGCTTCACATCCGGCTGCTTCATCATCGCCTTGACCAGATGATAAAGCTGGACTTCCGCACCTGCCCAAAGGTCGCCTGAGGTGAGATGCAGAATATGGATTTGACCCGATGGCTTCATTTAAAAAATCTTTTACCTGATATCAGTAGCTTGCTGTAGACAATTTGTTATAGTTTAGCCGTTAGGAATAAAGAAGATAGCAGATGGCATCAACACGTTTTAAACCACTTCTGCGCGATTGTCTCGGGCAGATCAACAGAGAGCTCCGTATCGCGTTCACCCCGGTACCCAAAGACAAGACCTGGGTCTTTCTGGTGGGTTGTTACAACTCGGGTACGACTTTGCTCGCCGAGCTGTTGAGTCATCACCCCGAGATATCTGCGTTACCTACCGAGGGACACTTTATCACCGATCAGTTCATCAAGGATTACGATATCGGCCTGCCACGCATGTGGGTGGAGCGGGAAGATATCTTCCGCTTGAACGAGGACGATGAAGGCCCCGACCCGGTGCGCATCAAAAAGGAATGGGGTATGAGGCTGGATCTGAGCAAGCAGGTGTTGCTGGAAAAATCCCCACCCAATTCGGCCAAGACCCGCTGGTTGCAGAAACATTTCGAAAATGCACATTTCATCGGCATCGTCCGCAACGGGTATGCTGTCGCTGAAGGCATCACCCGTAAAGCCGACCCGAAACATCTGATCGATAGCTGGCCTATCGAGATGAGTGCGTATCAATGGAAACGCTCCAACGAAGTCTTGCAGGAAGATGCTGAACATCTTGATCGTTTCCTCTGGATCAAATATGAAGACCTGGCAAGCGATACAGTGGCGACATTGAATACCATCACGCAGTTTCTCGGTCTGCCGGAATTCGAGAACCTGAGCTCAGACCAGTCATGGTCGATCCACGAGCGCGATGAACAGGTGCGCGACATGAATCACGAGAGCATCGAAAAACTTTCCAGAGACCAGCTGGACACGATCAACCGGGTCGCTGGCGAGATGCTCGAAGCATTCGGCTACACGCAGCTCTGACACTGAGCCCTGCCGATGGAAACCACTATCACATGATGGAGATCCTGTTCTATATCACGGGTGTGTTGTGTGCCTACAGCTATTTCCTGTATCCGCTGCTGTTGAAATTGATGCCGGAGAGGAAGTCGACAGCTGTCACCGCAAGTGACTCGAGCACCTTACCGATGCTAAGTCTCATCATCACCGCGCATAACGAACAGGGACGTATCGTCGAGAAACTGGAGAATACCTTGCAGATCGATTATCCGGCAGATCGTCTGGAAGTCATCGTCGCATCGGATTGTTCTACCGATGAGACCGATGCCATCGTCGAGTCTTACGCAGACCGGGGCATAAAGCTGGTGCGAGCCGATCAGCGCAAAGGCAAAGAATATGCGCAGCTGTGTGCGATACGTGCCTCGGTCGGAGAGATACTGGTATTTTCAGATGTGGCGACACGCATACCGGAAGATGCGTTGAAACACCTGGTCGAACGTTTTGCCGATGAACAGATCGGTGCGGTATCGAGTGAGGATAAATTTATCAGTAAGGATGGCAGTGTCGTGGGAGAGGGTGCTTATGTCAAATACGAGATGTGGCTACGCAGACTGGAATCGGCACGTGCCGGACTGGTCGGTCTCAGCGGTTCATTCTTT
>WFUQ01000004.1 GCA_015484935.1 Gammaproteobacteria bacterium | reverse complement strand
GTTCACAGCTGGTGACGGTGTTGGTGCTTCTGGCCACAAATTCTCTTCAGGCTCTCACGCTGAAGGTCGTCTGTGTGCCAAGTCTATGGTTAAGTATGTTCTGGACAACGCTGACTACCAGCCTGAACTGGATACTCCTGTTGAGGATCTGGTTGCTGCTATCTACCAGCCTGTTCGCACTTACCTCGAGCATAAAGACTACACAACAGCCATCGACGTTAACCCTAACTACATCACGCCTAAAATGCTGCAGTTCCGCCTGCAAAAAATCATGGACGAGTATGTAGCTGGTGTTGCAACTTACTACAACACTAACGCCGAAATGATGAAAGTGGCTGGTGAGAAGCTGGACATGCTGAAAGAAGATGCTGCAAAAATGCGTGCTAAAGACCTTCACGAATTACTTCGTGCATGGGAAAACTATCACCGCATCCTGACAGCTGAAGCTCACTTGAAACACATCGAATTCCGTGAGGAATCTCGTTACCCTGGTTTCTACTACCGCACTGACAAGAACTTCGTTGATGAAGAAAACTGGCATTGCTTCGTAAACTCTATTTACGATAAAGAGACTGGAAAATGGACTTGTTTCAAACGTGCACACGTTGATTTGGTAGACAAATCTAAACTGTTCAAGTAATACCCGAACAGTAGTGTGATAGAAAATCCGGGCGCCTAACGGTGCCCGGATTTTTCATTTTTCCGCAAGTGCTTTTATTTGACAAGAGCACTTACTGAAAAACAGGGTGTTTACAAGATACACCCTATTTGACTGACTTTTATTCACCGCAGAGACGCAGAGTTCGCTGAGAGAAGCGGAACGATCTTTTAAACTTCTATCGAGTTTCTAACAAGACCCGGATAGAAGCAACAAGCACTTTCTTTGCGCCCTCTGCGGTGAAATTTTCTATCTTCATAATGAATGGTGAGACCATGAGCGACGACAAAAATTTTGATAACGAAGCTGAAGACACGAGAGATTTCAGATTTGAACTGCCAAATTCAAGTCCGGTCCAGCCTACCCGTCTGGAGCTCGATGATGAGCTGAAGTTCCGTTGCCATCGCGGCGTATCATGCTGGAACGAATGCTGTTCACGTGCCGATGTCACTATCACACCATATGACATCATCCGCCTGAAGAACTCGCTGGATATGGATTCGACTGAGTTTCTGAAAGAACACACTGTTCCCTTCGAGCTGGATGCGCACGGCGTACCGGGACTGAAATTACGCACCGATGAGGATGGGGCCTGTCTGTTTATGAAAGAGGAAGGATGTTCAGTCTACGAAGACCGTCCGACAGCCTGCCGATATTACCCATCAGGTCTGTTGGCGATGAAGTCGATCAGTGAGGCAACCGACGAACGTCATTTTCTGCTGATAAGTGAACCACATTGCAAGGGGCACGATGAAGACCACATCCAGACTATCGGAGAATACCGAAAAGAACAGGGAGTCGAGATATACGACGATCTCAACCACGACTGGTATCAGATCATCCTGAAGAAAAAATCTACCGGTCCTACCATCGGCAAGCCTTCCGATATGAGCCTGCAGATGTTCTTCATGGCCAGCTACGATGTCGATCGTTTCCGCCGTTTCGTAATGAGCGAGTCTTTCATCAAGATGTATGACCTGACAGATGAAGAATATGCCGAACTCGAGACCGACGATATCAAACTGATGGAGTTCGGCTTCACCCTGATGAAACAGGTCTTCTTCGGTGAACTGGTGATTAAAGAACGCGAAGGCGCATGGGACAAACGCGTCGAGGAACGTCGCGAGATACTTGAGTATCGTAAACAGGCCGAGATCGCCGAACACCAGAGAAAACAGGAAGAAGCTCGCAAAGCTGCACTCGATAGTGGCATCGACGAATAGGATTACGATGTCAGGCGTAACCACTGTCGGCATCCTCTCCGACACTCACGGCTTACTGGATGAACGTGTCCGTTCACTGGTCAACGGTTGTGATCATATCGTGCATGCAGGTGATATCTGTGGTGCGGATATCCTCGATGCACTCAGTCCGCGCCTGATGACGCATGCAGTCGCAGGTAACAATGATTACGAACAAGCCTGGGAAGCATCGGAATCAGCAGTAGTCAATGCACTACCGAAGCAGATAAAGCTGGAATTACCAGGTGGTCTGCTCATCGTCGAACACGGGCACCGTCTGGGCAACTACCCGGATCACGACCAGCTACGCTGGGATCACGCCGAAGCCAGGCTGGTAGTCTATGGTCACACACATAAGCGGATCATCGATCAGACTGGCGAACCGTGGATAGTGAACCCCGGTGCAGCAGGTCAGACACGCACCAAGGGAGGCCCATCCTGTCTGATACTGCACGCGTCTGTAGATAACTGGACTATCGACGAGAAGGTCTTTCCGGAACAACACGCAGCCTAGAACGCTAGCTGCTCAACGCTCAAACCGGGCGTTTCCACAGTGCCATGGCCGTGAAAACAGCCTCCACTAAACCTTGATATAGATCCAGCCTTTTTCGAGTCGCTCTGAGATCAACTCTTGCGCTGTCTTGGCGGTAACGGTCTCAGGTATGAACCGGATTGCGTCATCGCCCTCTTTCGCCCGCGCTTTCTCGATAGAGCGCTGACAAGCATAGATATTGACGTTGTCATTCGATGCCAGGATATCCTCGATACGTTTCACATAAGGCGAAACCCCTACCCTCAGCATATTGATACCATCTTTATAGGTGACGATATCCAGTGTCATAGGTGTACCAGCAGCCCGATAACTCGCCAACAATTGCTCAGCCTCGTTAAGTGCCTTGTTGACGGAATAGATATCACCGGTAGTGACATGCAGAATGATCTTGCGGGCTTCAGTACTGACTGACGCGTTCTGTTTATAATATTGAAAGACATCGTCTGAAGAAGCGACATGCTTGACCGCATGATAACTATCGTTCACAGCCCAACCAGCGATAGCACCGAATACGATCAGTACACTGGCAGCGATACTTTTCCAGATGGTCGAGTTTCGAACGACCGTTCTCTGGTCGCTGTCAGCATCCGGAACAGGCACACTGTCATAGGCATAATTCACCAGCTCTCTGATAGCCTTCAACTGACAGACACGCGCCCTCAATGCCTTATCGTCGAGCAACGCATCGTGCATGGCATCCATCTCATCGCTATCGAGCTGCCCATCGATAAACATATTAAGTTTGTCATCTGTAAATTCTATATCACTCATCACTTTACCCTCATCAACTTGACAGGCATATTCTCATCGCCGGCCAAATCAAGCAGTTTCTCCTTCAGGTTTTGTCTCGCCCTGTATAACCGGCTCATCACTGTGCCGATGGGGATGTCTACGATATCTGCAATCTCCGCATAACTGAAGCCTGCAAAATCGGCTAACGTAATCACTTCTCGCAACGTCATCGGTAACTGGTCTATCGCTGCACGCACCCTGTCAACTATCTGTCTCTGCTGAAACACATCGACATGATCAGGTGATGCGTCATCATGGACATCATGCAGCTCAACATTTCGTCCCTTCACTCGCAGATAATCATGCCACGAGTTATGCAGTATTCGATATAACCATGTATCCAAAGTTGCATAACTTCTCAACGATGAGGCGTTCTTCATCGCCTTCAACATCGTATCCTGCACCAGATCGTCAGCCAAACTCGCGTTGTGACACCATGAGAATGCGATCCGATACAGTTTGGTCCGTCGCTCGACCAGGTCTTTCTTCAACCGTGACGCGACGACCAGATTCTTGATTTTTTTCATAACATTTACTCCCCGCCTATAGAGACGTAGCAGTCGCGGAATTATTCATTATTCAAAGGTAGGGAATATCTACCGTCCAGTTAACGTCTGTCTATCATAGCAAGACTTCCAGAAAACACACAAACAACGATAACTATTTGATTATATTGGGATTATGATGAGACTAGTTCAAACGCGCTGGCTATTCGCCTGGCTAGTGTTCAGCTTTAGCATAACGCTGCAAGCCGCACCTGACCTCGTACTACTCGACCCATCCGGTCAGAGCCATAACATCAACGAATATGTCGGACATGGAAAGTGGACGGTGCTGAATATCTGGGGGCCAGGTTGCCCACCCTGTGAAGATGAGATGCCGGATCTGGTCAGATTCCATGACCAACACGCGGAATCTGATGCGATCGTAGTAGGCATCGCAATCGATTTTCCAAGTTATGGCTATGCAGACAAGCAGAAGGTCATGACCTTCGCTGACGAATATCTTATCGATTTCCCTCTTCTGTTGAGTGATGCCAGCGTCACCGAGCAACTCGGTCTGGGGACACTACAAGGTCTGCCAACTACCTTTGTATTTACACCCTCCGGTGAGATTGCAGGCATGCAAGTCGGTGGAATCAGCGCAACCGTTCTGGAAGATTTTATAAACAGGCACTCTGATTCATCCACAAAATAACGAAGTCGATATGTAACTTTTACAAAATCCGACAGAATATTTTCACAGACTCTGCGTCTATCTCCCAAGTTGTGTATTTAATTGTGAAAAAAACGAAGAGGAAAAATAATGAAAAAACATTATCTCAGATATCTTTCAGTGATATTTGTTGCACTATCCATACTGGCAAGCACCAACTCATTTGCGAATGAACGATACGGTAAACAGAAAGTTGTTTACCACATCAATTACGACAACCCCAAGAAACAGGCTGGTGCTTTACGCAATATACAGAACCACATCAATGCAGTCGGTGCAGAGAATCTTGACCTGAAGGTCGTCCTGCATGGTAACGGACTGGCACTCCTGGTGAACCCCGATTCTCTGAGCAAACTCAAGAAATTCAAGCATGCCAATGCGACAGACAAGATGGCCGCGAAGATAGACGGCCTCAAGGATCAGGGCGTCAGCTTTAATGTCTGTGCAAACACGGTACGCGGCAGAAAAGTCGATCTGGAAGACGACCTCTATAACGTCGAGAAGAGCGACATCGTACCAAGCGGTGTCGCTGAAGTGGCGAGACTGCAGCTACTCGGATACGCCTATATCAAACCCTGAT
This sequence comes from Gammaproteobacteria bacterium, assembly GCA_015484935.1. GTDB lineage: Bacteria > Pseudomonadota > Gammaproteobacteria > SZUA-229 > SZUA-229 > S139-92. Next base: position 1,758 of record WFUQ01000004.1, on the reverse strand, counting down.
CAGCTCAACACAGATTAATAAATACAATAACCCTATTACCAACAACACACCAAGGTGAACACTATGCTCAAACTACTCAGCGTACCTATCCTGGTACTACTGGCTACGTTTTCTTATCAGAGTAACGCAGCCGTCGAAGATGACAAACCCTTTCTCGAAAAGAAGGTTGTCCTGCAGATAAGCGACCCCAATCCGTTCAAGCAGACTCTTGTCCTCAATGTCGCCTCCAACATCCTGAAGCACTACGGACAGGATAAAGTCGATGTTGAGATAGTCGCGTTCGGACCCGGTCTGAGGTTACTGTTCAAGGACAATGCCAACACCAACCGGATAGCAGGCTTATCTGGCAGCGGCGTGCGCTTCGCAGCCTGCAAGAACACCATCAGAGGCATGGGTAAGAAACTGGGGCATCCACCCGAGTTGAATGCCAATGCGACACCCGTCAGCGCTGGCGTGGTCCGCATCCTTGATCTTGTCGATCAGGGTTATGTTCTGGTTAAACCCTGAACGAATACTTAATTGCCTATTAAAATTTTCGAGGATACTATCGTGATCATCAAGAAAAAAAATACATCACTGCTGTTGACTACAGCAATAACACTTCTATGCAGCCAGTCACTGCTAGCAGCAAACTGGCTGTTCTTACAGGGTACCGAACCTGACAGTGCAGCACCGCGTGCGAAATTATGGGGCTTCGTACAAGCACAATATCAAAAAGACAACAGCGACCCGAATGGCACTGGTGGATATATACCACCTAAACTACTTGGGCCCAACCTGTCATCACAGGAAGCCTTTAACGTCAATCGTGCTCGTATCGGCGTGCGAGGAACAGGGTTTCCTCTGGACGGTAAGGTCAACTATTTCTTCCTGGCTGAATTTGGTAACAATGGCATCACTGCGCCTGGTGACAGGAATGTCCGCATCACTGATGCCAGTATCACGCTCAACCAGATTCCTGGCGCCCGCATCAGGATGGGAACCTTCAAGACACCTGGTCCTGAAGAAGGCCTTCAAGCCATCCATGTGTTCGACTGGATAAACTTCACCACCATGACCAACCAGCTCATGCTTGAACGCTTTCCAAACCGCTCATACACAGCTAACAACCCACCTGTCACTCTACCTGCCCCTGCACAGTTAGGTGGGTTCACCAAATCAGTTGGCGCTTTTCGTGATACAGGTGTTCAGGTTTTCGATATGTTCAAGATCAACGACTGGGAACATAGCTACGCTGTTATGTTGGGCAATGGCAACGGTCTGAACTTCGGTGACAATGATGATAACAAAGATCTATATCTGTATTGGTCATCAGAAAAAGTCTATGGTGGAAAAGGTGGTCGCAGAGAAGGGTTAAAACTGTTCGCCTGGTCACAATCAGGGAAGCGATATCTCGATAACTCAGCTGATGGCACACACAACCCTACCGAATTCGATCGTGATAGATCGGGCGTTGGTGTCAAGTACCTGAAAAAACCATATCGGGTCTCAGCAGAGTATATGAAGGGTGAAGGCATGATATTTGTCGGACCTGATAAGCCAACCTTTGACATCAATCCGGCTGCTGGCGCTGGTAATGGAGAAAACGGCAAGGCATCTGGATACTATGTTGAAGGCGGATATTACATCCCTGGTACAAAATGGGAGATAGATGCTCGTTACGACATATATAATCGTCTTGAAGGTGATCCACTGGAATTCGAATTTAAAACATTCACTCTCGGTGCACAGTATCACATAAACAAGAAAACTCGCATC
>WFUQ01000003.1 GCA_015484935.1 Gammaproteobacteria bacterium | reverse complement strand
TTGTGAAACTGCTTGGCCTGATCGTGTGCTGGTCACTGGCGCATCACTTCTTCGCCGGTATCCGTTTCCTGCTTATCGATGTCGAAATCGGTGTCGAGAAGTCGCAGGCCAGGATGAGTGCCTGGCTGGTGGTGATCGCCGAACTGCTGGTGGTCGCTGCATTGTTGGGAGCATGGTTATGAGTCTGACTATCCTTGAAGGGTTACGCCCCTGGTTGATACAACGCGTGACGGCAGTGGTCATCGCGGTGTATCTGCTGTACGTGGTAGTCAGTCTGCTGTTTGCCGGACCGGCCGATTATCTGGCGTGGCGTGGATGGTTGCATGCACCTCTCAACAGTCTGTTGATGGGGCTGTTTATTCTGTCGATCCTGTTCCATGCGTGGATCGGTATGCGTGATGTGGTTCTGGACTATGTGAACAATGTCATGCTCAGGTTGTTCGTGTTCTCTGTCATCGTCGTGGTGTTGCTGACTTCGGGTCTGTGGGCACTGCGCGTCCTGTTGTCACCGTTATAGGAGTGAGTGAGTGGCTGATATAAAACGCAGGCAGTTCGATTCGCTCATCATCGGTGCCGGTGGTGGTGGTTTGCGTGCGGCTCTGCAACTGGCGCAGGCAGATGCCAGTGTTGCAGTGGTGTCAAAAGTCTTTCCGACACGCTCTCATACGGTCGCAGCCCAGGGTGGCATGAATGCCGCGCTGGCGAATGTGTTGCCGGACAACTGGCACTGGCATATGTTCGATACTGTCAAGGGCAGTGACTATCTGGGTGATCAGGATGCTATCGAGTATATGTGTCGGGCTGCGCCCAAAGCGGTGTACGAGCTGGAGCATTTCGGCGTGCCGTTCTCGCGTCTGGATAACGGTTCGATCTATCAACGACCGTTCGGTGGTCAGAGTCAGAATTTCGGTGGTGAACAGGCAGCGCGTACCTGTGCAGCGGCTGACCGAACCGGACACGCCATCCTGCACAGTTTGTACCAGCAGAACATCCGTGCCAAGACGCATTTTTTCGATGAGTATTTCGCGGTCGATCTGCTCAAGGATGAAGAAGGGCAGGTGCTTGGAGCACTGGCATTCAATATCCACGATGGCGAGCCCGTCATCATCGAGGCCAAGACCACATTGATGGCAACCGGTGGTGCGGGGCAGTTGTATCGCACCACTACCAATGCGCTCATCAACACCGGTGACGGTATGGCGATGGCGTTACGTGCAGGCGTGCCGTTGCAGGACATGGAGTTCTTCCAGTTTCATCCGACCGGTATCGCGGGTCACGGTATGCTCATCACGGAAGGGGCACGCGGTGAGGGTGGCTATCTGGTGAATGCGGACGGTGAGCGACTGATGGAGCGTTATGCGCCCAAAGCCAAAGATCTCGCCAGCCGCGATGTGGTCAGTCGGGCGATCGCCACCGAGGTGCGAGAAGGACGAGGCTGCGGTGACGGTAACCATGTCATGCTCAAGCTCGACCATCTGGGTGAAGATGTCATCCAGAAACGTCTGCCGGGCATCCGTCAGACCTGTATCACCTTCCTCGGTATCGATCCTGCTGAAGCACCGATTCCGGTATTTCCGACCGCACATTACACCATGGGCGGCATCCCGACCAACCGTTACGGTCAGGTCGTGGTGCCGGTTAAAGACACCCCCGAAGAGCCGGTCACGGGATTATATGCGGCCGGTGAATGCGCCTGTGTTTCGGTACACGGTGCCAACCGTCTGGGCGGCAACTCACTGCTGGATATTCTGGTATTCGGCAGAGCGGCGGCCAATCACATCATCGAACATCTGGGTGAACATCGTTATCACAAGCCCATGGATGAAAACAGTATCGAACAGGCGATGCAACGCTTGAACCGTTGGCAACAGACCGGAGAGGGCGAATCAGTGAGTGCATTGCGCACCGAACTCAAAGCGGTGATGGAAGAGCATTGCAGTGTGTTCCGCAACGAACAGGTGATGCGTCACGGTGTCGAAAAGATAGAAGCATTGGCCAAACGACTGGATGATGTCCGCATCGGTGATCAGAGTAATATATTCAACACCGCCAGGGTAGAAGCACTCGAACTGGAAAATCTGATGAACTGTGGTCTGGCGACCATGCACTCGGCCTATGCGCGTGAAGAGAGTCGCGGTGCACATTCCCGGATCGACTTTCCCGAACGGGATGACAAGCAGTGGATGCGACACAGTCTGTATTCACTGGAAAACGGGCTGGATTATAAACCTGTACGCACCAAGCCGATCAGTGTTGACAGTTTCCCGCCCAAACCGCGGGTGTACTAGATCAGGTGCGGTTCAACTATATGAAGACATCGGTGTAGCCTATGAAATTTAAAATCTATCGCTTTAATCCGGATGTGGATGCCAAACCGTACACGCAGGAATACGATGTCGATGTGCAACCCGGCATGATGCTGCTGGCAGCATTGCTCAAGATAAAAGATGAACAGGATGAGACGTTGAGCTTCAGGCGTTCATGTGGTGAAGGTGTCTGTGGTTCTGACGGTATGAATATCAACGGCACCAATGGTCTTGCCTGTGTGACGCCTGTTGCCGAGCTCAAACAGCCTGTCGAGATAAACCCGCTACCGGGCATTCCGGTGATACGGGATCTCATCGTCGATATGGAACAGTTCTATCAGAACTACCGTGATGTGAAACCCTACCTCATCGTCAACGATCCCATGCCTGAAGTCGAGTTACCGCAGACACCTGAGCAACGTGAACGTCTGGATGGTCTGTATGAATGCATATTGTGCGCATGTTGTTCCACCCAGTGCCCGTCATTCTGGTGGAACCCTGACAAGTTCATGGGACCGGCGGCATTATTGCAGGCATCCCGGTTCATCGAAGACAGTCGCGATCAGGCGACCGCAGAGCGACTGGCCGACCTTGAGGGGCCGTTTAAACTGTTCCGGTGTCATACCATCATGAATTGTGTCGAAGTCTGTCCGAAAGGATTGAACCCGACCAAGGCGATCGGTAACATCAAAAAACGTATGGTCGCACGCACCCTGTAACCATGTGTTCGATATCGGAACAGGAGCTGCGCTGGAAATGTCGACGCGGTATGCTGGAGCTGGATATATTATTGAACAGGTATGTCGAACGTTGTTATGCGGATATGGCCGAGCAGGACTGTCAGACGTTCATCAGGCTACTCGATTATCCCGACCAGTTATTACATGACCTGCTGATAAGCGATATCCCGACCAGCGATCCCGATATCACAACGCAGATATCGCAGATCAAGCACCACGCCACATCGGATTAATGCCTTTGTTCATCGTCATCCCTTTGTTTATCGTCATCGAGTAGTAGCGCCATGAGTAACAGTCCCTGTGCAGTGGCGTGAAAATCACTTTTTCCGGGACCGATAACAGGTGTCGGTCTACTGGAGAAGCCGAGTTTGATACCAGCCAGATCGATAACCGGGTAGTAATCTCCCCAGCCGCCATCCTCTGATTGTGCCTGCATGATCTTTCTTACCCAGACAGGTTTGATGGCCTGACTGCGCCCACCCTGTGCTAATGTCAGTGCGCGTTGCAGATAGCTGTCTGTTACACGAAAATCGAGACTGAGATCGGATTCAATGATGTCGAGCAGTTCTGAGGCCAGTCGCTTATGATCCCCGCAGCCATTCTGTTCGAGCAGAAATACACCCATCTGTTGATGTGTCACACAGCGCGCATTTATCAGGCTATGCTGGCAATAGTCGCTCTGTAGTTGACGTTTTATCAGTGGTTCATTTCCCAGTTCTGTGTCACAGGACAGGGCGTAAGCAAATAATATCTGGTATGGCTTCAGGTCAGAGAGCAGGTCGATATCGGGTACGTAAGGTTTGTAACCCGGATTAAAAAACGGGGTCCACAGATTACGGGGGCGTGTTTGCAGTTGTTCACGTCTGTACTGCTGGTAGATCGAAGTGAGTGTCGGATTGTCGGTAAGGTCTTCTGCCTCTTTTATCATCCACCACAGAGCGGAATTATGTGTTCTGAAGATACGTTGCTTGTTGTCTGATAACCAGCGGACAGAGCTTTCAAAGGAATGTTTCAGTTCGCCAGGGGTGACGGCAGGGACGTTCATATTGTTCCTGATGATGCCTGTAGAAACCGATGCCAGGATCAATATGAACAGACATACGCTGACCAGGATAACCCATCTCAAAAATACCCGGCGTTTCATAGTTCACCCTTGAGGATGCGATATCGACGTTTTAGAAAATGAGAAATTTTTTCGACCAGTGTACGGTCGTAATACTGTCGGTCATCGAT
>WFUQ01000002.1 GCA_015484935.1 Gammaproteobacteria bacterium | reverse complement strand
TTCTGATGTTCTCGCGAGCCGCGATGAAAAACACTTCATCATCCGCTTCGATGACTCTCTCACCGCTGGGTACGATGGCTTTACCGCGCCTGAAGATCGCTGCAACGCGGGTGTCCACTCCCGGTACATGATCACGTAAGGCACTGATCTCATGCCCGACCAGTGGACCACCGTAATACGCACGCACACCGACCAGCTGTGCCTTGCCACCGGCAAAATCCAGTACCTGCAAGGCACCGGGATATTCGATGAGTCGTTCGATATAACTCGAGATGATCTGCTCGGGACTGATGAGCACATCGATCGGGATGTTCTCGGGTGAGAACAGCTCCTGACAGCGCAGGTATTCTTTTGAACGTACCCGCGCGATTTTAGTCGGGGTGTTGTGCAGGCTCTTCGCTATCTGGCACGCCACCATATTGACTTCATCACTATTGGTGACCGCGACCAGCATGTCCGCATCTTCCACACCCGCCTGTTTCAGTATATCGGGGTGTGATGCCTTACCGCAGATGGTCTGGATATCGAGTCGATCCCGCAGATCGCTGAGCACCTGCGCATCGGTATCGACTAGCGTAATATCGTTGGATTCAGATGCCAGATTGGCGGCGACGGTAGAACCTACCTGTCCTGCTCCCAGAATAAGAATTTTCATGCGTGTTCAGCTTGTGGCCGTGTGTATGGCGCGAAGTTTACGCCTTTCAACCGCATTTGCGAACAAGGCAATAATAAAAACCATCGGCATCCTGCTCACCCGGTAACAATTGTCTGCCCACACTACAAGCCTGCCCCCAATCGACCGCCAGCGGCTGTTCGACCGCATCGCTATGCTGCTGCAAAAAACGCTCCATCTGCAAACTGTTTTCGTCGCGTAAGACAGAGCAGGTGACGTATAGCAACAAGCCATCTAGCTGCAGACTGCGCCATGCATTATTCAGTATCGCGGCCTGCAATGCGACCAGCGTTTCGATATCGTCCGCCTGCCGCAGACTCTTTATATCGGGGTGTCGCCGGATCACCCCTGTCGCCGAACAGGGCGCATCGACCAGTATGCGTTGAAAAGCATCGGCAGCCAGGCTTGCTGCATCGGCCGCATCGGCGACGCGCACCATCGCCTGCAACTGCAAGCGTTGCAGATTCTGTTCGATACGCTGCACGCGGGTGGCATCGACATCGACCGCCAGCATCTCGATCTTGTTCGCTGTCGATTCCAGCACATGACAGGTCTTGCCACCCGGCGCCGCACACAGATCCAGCACCGACATGCCCTGCTCACACTGCAACAGCGGTGCAGCCAGTTGTGCGCCGGCATCCTGTACTGAAAACAGCCCTTGTGAAAATCCGGGCAGGGAAGTGATATCGACGTTGTCAGTCAACGTGATGGCATCGTCACTGAGAGCGTTCACCGAAGCTGTCAGGCCGTGTTCAGTCAAAACGGTCAGATAATCCTGTCGGGTAGTGCGCAGCCGGTTCACCCGCAAGGTGAGTGGCGCACGCTCGTTGTTATGTTGCAGCACAGACTGCCAGTGGTTCGGCCAGTCTGCTCTGATACGTTCGATCAACCATGACGGATGTGAATACCCGGCGGTCTCATCCAGCGACGCCAATATCGATTCAGATTCACGCAGAAAATTACGCAGCACGGCATTCACCAATGCCTTCGCCCAGGGTTTGCTCAGCTTGCGTGTGAGCTTGACTGCCTCATCGACCACCGCATAATCCGGTGTGTGCATCGCCAGTAATTCATACAGTGCAAGATACAACAGTAGCTTTATCTCTTTCTCTTTTTTGCGCAGCGGTTTGTTCAGACAGGCGAGCAGTATCGCATCCAGTTTCCAGCGCCAGCGACACACACCCTGCACCAGCTCCATGCTAAAACCCCGGTCGCGCGGCTCAGTCAGTTTGGTATAGACATCCTCGCGCACTGTCGAGAGCGACTGTCCGTGAAACATCACCTGCATCAAGGCGCGTAATGCGATCAGTCGGGTAGCGGCCTGTCTGTTGTTATCGGGCTGTGACACTGCGGTCTAACGACATCCCAGCACGTCGCCGGTGAGATCATGTGCATTGCTGAAATCGGCAGATGACATCTGACGCTTACCGGCGGGCTGCACCTGCAACAATCTCAAGACACCGCTACCACAGACCACATCGATACCCTGTTTGTCACAGCGCAGCACCGTGCCCGGCGCTTTCCCGGATGCCATCGATGTATCGATCACTTCTGCCTGCCAGACACGCAGATTCTGTGGCTGCCTGTTCTTCATGTAATGAGTAAATGCTACCGGCCAGGCATTGAATGCGTTGACCAGTCGCAACAGTTGTTCAGCACTTTCGCGCCAATCCAGCTCGGCTTCTGCCTTGGATAATTTGCTGGCGTAACAGGCGGCAGCGTCATCCTGCTTCTCAGCCGGACACCGCTGCGAGAGGATATCCGGCAGACAACGTAACAAGGTATCGGCACCCAGCTGCATCAATCTGTCGTGCAGACTCGAACCGGTCTCATCGGCAGCGATATCACAACGAGACACAGCGAGCATATCGCCGGTGTCCAGTCCTTTGTCCATCTGCATGATGGTGATGCCGGTCTGCTTGTCGCCCGCGATGATGGCACGCTGTATGGGCGCGGCACCACGCCACCGCGGTAACAATGAAGCATGGATGTTGATACAACCCAGTCGCGGGATGGCGAGTACCTCTTCCGGCAACAGCAGGCCATAGGCGGTGACGATCATCAGATCCGGTTGCAGTTGTTGCAGCTGCTCGATCGCACCTTCGTCACTGAACCGGTCGGGCTGATGGACTCCGATACCCAGTTCGGTCGCTTTGAGTTTGACCGGTGAAGGCCGTGGTTTTTTACCGCGACCGGCGGGTCTGTCCGGTTGTGTGTAGACGGCGACCACATCGTAATCGTTATCATGCAAAGCCTGCAGGGCGGGCACAGCGAAATCCGGCGTACCGGCATAGACGATACGAACCGATCGCATCACGCCATCGCCAGCTTGAGATTTTTCTGCAGTTTTTTCTTGATACGTTGACGCTTGAGTGGTGACAGGTAATCGACGAACAGCTTGCCGACGAGATGATCCATCTCATGCTGGATGCATACTGCCAGTATGCCATCGGCCTCGATAGTCTGTTGCTTGCCATCCCTATCCAGTGTGGTGACGATAACGTGTTCGGCTCGTTCGACGTTCTCGTATATCTCCGGCACCGACAGACAACCTTCCTGACAGACTTCGACACCGTCCTGCTCGATGATCTCCGGGTTGATCAACACCAGCGGTGAATCTTTTTCTTCACTGACATCGATCACGATCACTCGCTGATGCACATCTACCTGCGTCGCAGCCAGACCGATACCCGGTGCCTGATACATGGTCTCGAACATATCGTCGATGAGACGACGTATGCTGTCGTCCACCTGCTCCACCGGTTTTGCCACGGTGCGCAGTCGTTTATCCGGGTAATTGAGAATATCTAGAATAGCCATAGTGTGATTTTACCGCAATTTCTCTCATAAGCTGCTTGTTGGCAGTTTTCTGCTACAATCAATGCAAACTTGCTTTAGAAATGGAAGTTTATCAGCTAAACTCTTGAAAACCACGGATAAAACCCAGGGAAAAATAATAAAAATGAAAGCATCCGTCACCCCTGTATCTCTGACACTTTGCAGCTTGTTGATCGTTCTGGGACTGAGCGCCTGTTCCGGCACGGCTCCACGCGAAGACAGCTATGTCGAACCGCAGCCACGGGAAACCGAATCATTCGCTGAAGTGCAGACCGAGCAACAGGCTCCTGTCGAACAACAGAGCACCATCCGTGTCAAACAGACTCGCCCCAGACAATACACCGTCAAGAAAGGCGATACCCTGTGGGATATCTCCAGCCTGTTCCTGAAAGACCCGTGGTACTGGCCCGAGATATGGAACAGCAACCCGCAGGTCGAGAACCCGCATCTGATCTATCCCGGTGATGTACTGACTCTGGTCTACATCAACGGTCGCCCGCAGATACTGGTCAATCAGGCTGTACCGGCCGGTGCCAGCGCCAATGCAGCACCCGGCGGACTCCGTCAGGTCAAACTCAGCCCGTCGGTACGACGCAATGCGCTGGAAGCCAGCATCCCGTCGATCCCCGGTGATGCTATCCGCCAGTTCATCACGCAACCGCGCGTGGTCAGCGAAGAAGAACTGGAAAAAGCACCTTATATTATCGGTAGCGATGATAAACACCTTATATTAGGGGAAGGCAATCGTATCTACGTACGCGGCGAACTGGATAAAGAACGTGTCCGTTACACCGTGTTCCGCCCCGGCAAGAAACTGATCGATCCCGACACCGAACAACTGCTCGGCTATGAGGCGGTGTTCGCCGGTGAAGCCCATATCGATACCTACGGTGATCCGGCTATCGGTCGCCTGACCAAGACACAGCGTGAAGTGCTGATCGGTGACCGCCTGTTACCCACCGACAAGAGCAAGATCTCCAATCTGTATTTTCCTAAAATTCCCGATCGCAAGATCGAAGGCAAAGTCGCCTCCCTGTTCGACGGCATATTCGGCATCGCAAAATTCCAGATCGCCGTACTCAACCGGGGCAGCCGTGATGGTGTCGAGGTCGGCCACATACTGGCAAGCTTCACCAAGGGTGATGTGGTCTATGACCGCTACGACCAGATATCGAGTCGCGATGTGCAGTTACCCAACGAACGCAGCGGCCTGATCATGATCTTCCGCACTTTCGATGAAGTCAGCTATGGACTGGTGATGGAATCGACCAACGTTATTCAAGTAGGTGATGTTGTAAGCACACCGAAATAGACATAACCTGTTCATGGATGAATGAGAAACTACAAGACTGGCTGATATTGCTGCGCGCACCCACTCTGGGTGCGGTCACTGCCCACAGGCTGCTGCAGCAACACGATTACGATCTGACGCGAGCACTCAACAGCTCGGATGCAGAACTGAGCCGACTCGGCATCAAACCACAGGCTCTCGAATTCTTTGCCAATAACGACCAGTCGCTGATCGAGCCTGACCTGCGATGGGCAGAACAGCCCGGTCACCACATCATCCCCTGCACCCACCCTGACTACCCGCAACGGCTGAGACAGCTGCCGCAGGCGCCACTCCTGTTATATGTGCGCGGCGATCCGGAATTCCTCAATCAACCCCAGCTGGCCATGGTCGGTAGCCGCAACCCGACCGCCGCCGGTGCCCGTACCGCAACTGACTTTGCCACCTACCTGTCCCGGGCAGGTATCACCATCACCAGTGGACTCGCCAGAGGCATCGACGCCGCCTGTCACAAAGGGGCATTGCATGGTGTGGCAGGAACAATCGCACTGGTAGCGCATGGTCTGGATATCGTCTATCCGGCAGCACACAAAAAGCTGGCTGCCGAGATTGCTGCCGATGGCGCGGTGGTTTCCGAGATGCCTGTCGGCACCGAACCCAACCGGGGGCTATTCCCCCGCCGCAACCGTATCATCAGTGGCATGACCATGGGCACACTGGTGGTCGAGGCAGCACTGAAGAGCGGCTCACTGATCACCGCCAAACATGCACTGGAACAGGGGCGGGAAATCTTCGCCATACCCGGTTCGATACACAACCCCTTGTCCCGTGGTTGCCATCAACTGATCCGACAGGGCGCCAAACTGGTCGAAACAGCCGACGACATCCTTGAAGAACTGGCGCACGCATTCCCTGCCCGGACTGACTCGAAAATTTCGCAAAAACCGGACAAAGATTCGACCCTATCCACACCGGCACTTGACCCCGATCACCAAAAACTGCTCAAATGCCTGCAATTCGAACCCGCTGCGATCGATGAACTGGTCGAAAGCAGCGGTTTCAGCGCTGCCGAGATAGCCTCTATGTTATTGATTATGGAGCTTGAAGGCAGTGTCGTATGCGATAACGGCAGGTATACCCGCATCGCATAAAGGGCCTGCACAAGGCCAGCAGACACAACCGGGATAGACAATGGTTATCAAACAATCTGTAGTTGACGTATTAATGTTCCTGTTTGAACGTTATCTGGGCGACGATACCGAAGTCATGGACGAACGCGAGCAGATGCATGACCACCTGGAAGAGATGGGATTCCAAAATACCGAGATAACCCAGGCATTCGACTGGCTGGAAGACCTTGCGACCATACAGGACAGCAAATATTTCGCACCGGTCTCAGAGAACAGCATCCGTATATTCAGCCCGGAAGAGATCAGCGTGCTGGGTGACGAAGGTGTCGGCTTCATCATGCACCTGCAACAGAGCGGCATCCTCACGACTGCCACCCGAGAGCTGGTACTGGACCGCGTCATCGCACTCGGTCACGAACTGGACAGCGAACAACTGAAATGGATCACTATGATCGTACTGCATACCCATCCCGGTGAAGAGAATGCTTACGCATGGCTGGAAACACTGGTATTCGACGAAGTCGTCGATTACATGCAATAGACCACTCAAGCGCACAATCAAACAACCAGGCGAAAGATCTGAATGAGCAATAATCTCGTTATTGTAGAGTCACCTGCAAAAGCCAAAACCATCGAAAAATATCTGGGCAAAGACTTTAAAGTCTATGCCTCATACGGTCACGTGCGCGACCTGATACCCAAGGAAGGCGCGATCGATACCGAACATGACTTCGCCATGAAGTATCAGGTCATCGAAAAAAATGAGAAGCACGTCGATAAGATAGAGAAACTGCTGAGCAAAGCCGACACCCTCTATCTCGCGACTGACCAGGACCGCGAGGGAGAAGCCATCTCGTGGCACCTGTATGAACTGCTGAAAGAGAAAGGTCTGCTGGAGAACAAGACGGTACATCGTGTCGTGTTCAACGAAGTCACCAAACGCGCCATCCAGGAGGCGGTCGACTCACCACGTGACCTGTCGTTCAACCTGATCAATGCGCAACAGGCTCGACGCGCACTGGATTATCTGGTCGGCTTCAACCTGTCGCCCCTGCTGTGGAAAAAAGTACAGCGCGGTCTGTCTGCCGGTCGTGTCCAGAGTCCCGCGTTACGCCTCATCGTCGAACGTGAGATCGAGATAGAAGAATTCGATCCACAGGAATACTGGACCTGTCTCTTATACACATCTG
>WFUQ01000001.1 GCA_015484935.1 Gammaproteobacteria bacterium | reverse complement strand
GGTAAGATGCCGCCATGTTATTGATGATAGATAATTACGATTCGTTCACCTACAACCTCGTGCAATATCTGGGTGAGCTGGGTGCGGATGTGCAGGTACATCGTAATGACGAGATAAGTGTGGCTGAAATCGAAGCCTTGCAACCAGAACGTATCATGATTTCGCCGGGTCCGTGTACGCCCGATGAAGCCGGTGTGTCGATGGAGGTGATCAGTCACTTCGCTGGCAAGTTACCCATCCTCGGTGTCTGTCTCGGCCATCAGAGTATCGGTCAGGTGTTCGGTGGCAAGATCGTACACGCGAAAGAGATCATGCACGGCAAGACCTCATTGGTACATCATAATGAAAATCATGTGTTCAGTGGGCTGAGTAACCCGTACACAGCGACGCGCTATCATTCACTGGTCATCGAAAAAGAATCTTTGCCCAATTGTCTGGAGATCACCGCCTGGACCGAAACCGAAGATGGCGAGTTGGACGAGATAATGGGTGTGCGCCATAAAGAACTGAATGTCGAAGGGGTGCAGTTTCATCCTGAATCGATACTGACCGAACACGGTCACGATCTGTTAAAAAACTTCCTGAACATGTAATCAGGAACATACGAACGAGTATTTAATTATGGATATGCAGACAGCGATAAAAGCCGTTACCGAAAAAACGGATCTGAGCGCAGATGAGATGAGTGATGTCATGCGACTTATCATGACGGGTGAAGCCACACCGGCACAGGTCGGTGGTTTCCTGATCGGCTTGCGTATGAAAGGTGAGACTGTCGATGAAGTTGCCGCCGCGGCAGGTGTGATGCGCGAGCTGGCGACTCGGGTCGAAGTGAATAAGGATAATCTGGTCGATACCTGTGGTACCGGTGGTGATGCTTCCGGTAGTTTCAATATCTCTACTGCCAGTGCCATCGTGGTCGCGGCTGCTGGTGGGCGTGTCGCCAAACACGGTAACCGTTCTATCTCCAGCAAGTCCGGCAGTGCCGACGTGCTGGAAGCGGCTGGAGTGAATCTCGAACTCACCCCGGATCAGGTGGCAGAATGTGTCAACGAGATCGGTGTCGGTTTCATGTTTGCGCCCATGCATCACAGCGCGATGAAACATGCCATCGGACCGAGACGTGAGATGGCAGTACGCACCATCTTCAATGTGCTGGGGCCACTCACCAACCCGGCTGCTGCACCCAATCAGGTGCTGGGTGTATTCAGCAAGGACTGGGTCGAACCACTTGCCGAAGTGCTGAATCGGCTCGGCAGTGAACACGTTATGGTGGTCCATGCCGATGACGGTATGGACGAGATCAGCATCGCGTCCAGCACTTTCGTCGCAGAACTGAAAGATGGCAAGGTGAGCAGTTACACCATCAGCCCGGATGATTTCGGTCTGAACCGTGCTGAGCTGTCAGAGATAAGAGCGGAAGATGCCAAAGACAGCCTGGATATCATCAAGGCCGCATTCGATGATACCGATGGGCCAGCTAAAGATATCATCTGCCTGAACGCTGGTGCAGCGATCTATGTGGCGGGGCTGACTGACAGCCTGAAGCAAGGTGTGGCCAGAGCCGCTGAGGTCATCGCCAGTGGCGAGGCTGCAAAGAAACTGAATCAGCTGGTGGTAAAAACGACTTCATATCGATAACCTGTTGCGCGCCCCCGGCGTTCTTCGCGGCTGATACATTATGACTGATTCACCTCCCGACATCCTGCAAAAGATACTGCAACGCAAACGCGAAGAGATAGCCGAGCGTTCAGCACAAACCTCGCTTGCCCAACTTGAAGAACAGGCGAGCGATGCCGATCCTGTCCGTGGTTTCATCCGTGCCATCGAAACCAAGATTGCAGCAAACGAAGCTGCGGTCATCGCCGAGATAAAAAAAGCTTCACCCAGTAAAGGTCTGCTACGGGAGAATTTCGATCCTGCTGAGATAGCCAGAAGTTATGCCGGACACGGTGCGGCCTGTCTGTCGATACTGACCGATGCCGATTATTTTCAGGGACACGAAGATTATCTGCGACAGGCGAGAGCGGCTTGTACCTTGCCGGTCATCCGCAAGGATTTCATCATCGACCCTTATCAGGTAGCCGAAGCCAGAAGCATCGATGCCGATTGTATCTTGCTTATCGTCGCAGCACTGGATGATGTGACGCTGAAACGATTGTTGGCAGAAGCGCACGATCACGGCATGGATGTGTTGATGGAAGTCCATGACAGGCAGGAGATGGAACGCGCACTGGCAACCGATGCCAGATTGATCGGTATCAATAACCGCAACCTGCGCACTTTTGATACCTCGCTTGATACCACGCTGGATATGCTGGAGATGGTACCCGACGATCGCATCCTGGTGACAGAATCAGGTATCCATACAGTCGCGGATGTGAAATTGATGCGCGATCATGATGTGCATAGTTTCCTGGTCGGTGAAGCGTTTATGCGGGCGGAGGATCCCGGTGAGCGGTTGGCTGAGTTGTTTGGGTGAAAAGATTTTCAGTCCGCTAATGAACGCGAATAGACGCAAATAAAACCTTAAGATCTTTTGCCGCGAAAAACGCAAAGTACGCGAAAAAATCTTTTTTTGTTTTTAAAACCTTTGCGCCCTTCGCGTTTTTCGCGGCAAGAATCTGTTTTAGCCTTATTAGCGTCTATTCGCGTTCATTTGCGGACTGACAGCCCTTCAACGCGTACCGAACACAACAATCGTTTTGCCGTGCGCGGTGATCAGGTTGTCATCTTCCAGTTCCTTGAGTACACGTCCTGCCATCTCGCGTGAGCAGCCGACCATCTTGGCGATGTCCTGACGGGTGACTTTTATCTGCATGCCATCGGGGTGGGTCATGGCATCGGGTTCTTCACACAGTTCCAGCAGGCAATGGGCGATGCGACCTTTGACATCGAGGAAGATGAGGTCGCGCACTTTCTGGCTGGTGCGGCGCAGGCGTTCGAAAATCTGCCCGGTGAGTAAAAACATCACGGCGGGGTCGTCGTTCACTATCTGTTTGAATTTCTGATAACTGATCTCGGCGATGACGCAGGTCGTGCGCGCGATGATCCAGGCGGTGCGTTTGCCTTCGTCGTCCACATCGAAATCGAACAGACCGGCTTCACCGAAAAAATCGCCTGCATTCAGATGTGCCAGAATAATTTCGTCGCCCTGTTCGTTCTCTGCCTGTACGTTCACCGAGCCTTCGATGATATAGTACAGGCTGTTTGAAACATCGCCTTCGTGGATGATGACTTTTTTGGCATCATAGGATTTGCGATGTGCGTGTTTGAGCAGATGCTCCAGTGACGGGTTCAGTGTTGGGATTTGGCGAACGATACTCATTTTTCTTCCTGCGAGCAGTTATTTCTCAGGCACATCATACACAACAACATTGATATACAAAAGTACAATTAAATTGTCTCGATAAACGCAGCATCAAGGTGTAATCTGGAAAACAAATGAAAGCAACAGTGAAATGGCTGGACAATATGTCCTTCGTCGGTGAATCCGAGAGTGGTCACTCGGTGGTGATGGACGGGCCGCCCGATAGCGGTGGTCGTAATATGGGCGTGCGCCCGATGGAGATGGTGTTACTCGGCATGGGTGGCTGCACCGCTTTTGACGTGGTCATGATCCTGCAACGTCAACGTCAGGATATCGTCGATGTGCATGTCGAGCTGGAAGCGGAGCGGGCGAGCGACATCCCCAAGGTGTTCACGAAGATACACGCGCATTACGTGGTAACAGGTCGTGGCCTGGACGCGAAGAAAGTCGAGCGTGCAGTCGATATGACCGCAGAGAAATATTGTTCTGTCTCGATCATGCTGGCTGCCACAGTCGATGTCAGTCACGATTTTGAAATAGTAGAAGCGACATCTTGAGTACACTATCACTTGACGATCTATTCTGCAGCCTGCAACGTGAGTACTACCAGGCCTGGTTCCGTTTCCATCCCGAACATGCGGTAGATGTCGGGGTGTCTGCCCATGCTGGCAGCCTGCGCAGTTATCAACATGATGACATCGGGGCACTGATCGCACTCGATCAGAAACTGCTCTCGGCGCTGGACGAGTTCTCATCGGACGAGTTGAGTGAGCAACTCGCCATCGATTATAAAGTGTTGCGCGGTGCCGCCAATATCGAGCTGCACGAACTGGAAGAGCAGAACTGGCGCTATCGTAATCCGATGGAATATATCCCCTTGCATGCTATCTACCAGTTGCTGATCCATCCGGTGGAGAACGTGCATACCGCCATCAAACGCAGGCTGGATGCGATTCCGGAATATTGTCGTGGTGCCAGAGTCATGTTGCAGCAGGCACCGGAACACGTGGTGCCGGTGTGGTTACAGAGTGCGGTCGAACAGTGTCATACCGGCAAGGATTTCATCCGCAATCTGGGTCGTCATCCGCTGATAACACAGCGGTTCACCAATCCGGCAAAACTGCAACCGGTGTTCGATGCTGCTGCCAACGCACTGGAAGAGTTTGCGCGATTTCTGGAAACCGATATCGCGGTACACGCACAGGGTGATTTCGCCTGTGGTCAGAACCATTTCAATCGCTTGCTCAACGAAAGACATTTTCTGGCGACCGATGCCGACCAGATCATCAAGCTGGGTGAGCGACTGTTCGATGAGACCCGACAGGAACTGCTGGCACTGACGAAAAAGATGCAGGGGGATGAAGATATCCCGGCACTGTTGAAGAAGATACAGGGCGATCATCCTGCTGCGGAAAAATTACTGGATGTCTATCGTGAACGTATGCGTTCAGCGCATCGATGGCTGGAGCAGAGTGATCTGGTCAGCATGCCGCAATCGCAGTCACTGAAAGTGCAGGAGACACCGGGTTTCCTGCAGGCGTTGATCCCATTCGCGGCTTACGATCCACCTTCCGCCATCGATAGCGAACAGCACGGTCATTATTATGTCACCCCGCCGGATACGGATGGCTTGCGCGAACACTGCTATACCAGCATCAACCTGACCTGTGCGCACGAGGCTTTTCCGGGGCATCATCTACAGTTCGTCCTCGCCAATCAGTCGAATCGTGACAACTACACCAGACTGTTGAATGCATCCGCCTCACTGTATGAAGGCTGGGCGCTGTATTGTGAGCAACTGGTCATCGAACAGGGCTGGTTGAACGGCGATGAACATCGTTTCATGTTGTTGCGTGACAGATTATGGCGCTGCCTGCGTATCACCATCGACGCCAGGATGCAGACCGGCAAGATGACACAGCAACAGGCTGCTGATCTTCTGGTCGCTGAGCTGGGTTTTGAACCGCAGCAGGCAACGGCGGAGATAAGCTGGTACACCGGTGCGCCGGCGACACCTCTGTGTTACGCCACCGGTGCCGAGATGCTGCTATCGGCGCGTGCACAGATAGTCGATAAAGGTGCGGCAAGTCTGAAATCGTTTCACGACAGTCTGTTGCATCAGGGGTCGATAGCGTTACCCTTGATCATCGAACAACAGTTCGGTGATGCGGTGTGGCGCAGGGTACATACTGCGGTACTGGAATAGAGCACATGACGCGATTACGACCACCTGCTACACAGGGTATGCATCATCTGGCATTGAACATCGAAGATATGGATGCCTGTCTGCATTTCTATCGAGACCTGCTCGGCATGCAGATAGAATGGCAGCCCGATGCAGATAATATCTACCTGTGTTCAGGCAGCGACAATCTGGCATTGCACAGTGCCGGCAAGTCGATAGACAGAGAGCATCAGTCGCTTGACCATCTCGGTTTCATCATGCGGCGACCGGAAGATGTCGATGCCTGGTACGATTTTCTGCAACAGCATCAGGTAGAGATGTGTTCGGACGTGAAGCAACACCGTGACGGTGCACGTAGTTTCTACTGTAAAGACCCGGACGGTAATGTGGTGCAGATCATCTACCACCCGCCGATCTCGGCAGGCGATGCCTGAGATATCCTCGGTTTACCGTTGTCGCTATAGCCAGTAAGCGCTGCGCGTCATCACTTCTGACATCGCGGTCATCAGTTTCTTCACAGGTGGTGGTAAAGCAGCGGCACCGTGTTTGATCGCAGTAGTGGCATGTTTGGCTTCATCGATTTTCATCTGTTCCAGAACAGCACGACTGCGGCCGTCACTTTTAGGTAGCTGTTGCAGGTGCGAATCCAGATGTGCCACCACCTGATGTTCAGTCTCGGCAAGAAAGCCCAGACTCCATTTGTCGCCCAGTGCACCGGCAAACGCGCCGATAGCAAATGAACCGGCATACCATAGCGGGTTGAGCAGACTGGTGCGGTCACCGAGTTCGTGCAGTCGCGCTTCGGTCCACGCCAGATGATCGTTTTCCTCGATGGCAGACTGTTCCAGTTTGGCCTTTACCGTCTGGTCACGTGCGGTCAGAGCCTGTCCCTGATACAGGGCTTGTGCAGAGACTTCTCCGGCATGGTTGACCCGCATCAGACCGGCGATATGTTTGCGTTGCTTGTCGTCCAGCGGGGCATCCTCGACTTCCTGTGCCGGATAGTCGCGTTCGGTCACGATCGGTTTACCGACGATGGTGCGCAGTGCGGTATCCGCGCTCATCACCAGTTTATCCAGAGCAGTGTAGGTTCTCATACGTCTTTATCGGCAGTGGTGGCAGTGGCTAGATATTAAACGATTTACCGCCGCAATGATAAGCCGTTACCGACAGGCGAGGGCAGGGTTTGTCGTGTTTGTGTCAGTCGTGCAAGATAGTCGCCCTCGACCCAAGCGAATCCGGAGCCAGTCATGTCGCACTATCAGTACCATGTATTTTTCTGCACCAACCAGCGGGACAACGGTGAGCCGTGCTGTGAGCAGTGCAATGCCACCGAGATACGCAATTACGCCAAGGCCAGAATCAAACAGTTGGGTCTCTCCGGACAAGGCAAGGTGCGTATCAATTCGGCTGGCTGTCTCGACCGCTGTGAACTGGGGCCGGTACTGGTGATCTACCCGCAGGCGGTCTGGTATCAGTACCTCGACCGCAGCGATATCGACGAGATCATCGAATCGCATCTGATGAATGGTCAGCTGGTGGAGCGTCTGTTGATCGATAACTGATTGAAAATAAAATGATAATTTCAGAATGTGGCGGAGGAGACGAAAATAGCGCAAATAAAAGTTGACAGTAAATAATAATATGCTAATATACTTCTCAACTTATTGATTTACTCCTCCATCCTCCCTTTGGTGGTTTATTTAGCGCGAACACCTTGTTCGCGCTTTTTTTTGCCTGCTCGAAACAGATAAAAAGTTAGCGGGAAGCCGCTAAATCGCTTGTTTGTCGCGGGTCTTTTCTGTATTATTCCGCTCCTTTGTTTAGCGTAGCTCCAATAGCTGCGGAATCGGCATCGGGCAAGCATTGCGACCGGGCCATAATTCAGGATCACACATGAAAACTATCAGCGCTAAAGCCGACGACGTAAAACGTGACTGGTTTCTAATCGATGCAGACGGTAAGACACTGGGTCGTATCGCCACTGAGATTGCTCGCAGATTGCGTGGCAAGCACAAAGCGATCTATACCCCTCACGTCGATACCGGTGACTATATCGTAGTCATCAATGCTGAGAAAGTCCGTGTAACAGGTAATAAAGCGAAGGATAAGATGTACTACAGACATTCAGGTTACCTGGGTGGCATGAAGTCTACCAACTTCGAAGATATGATCGAGAGAGCGCCAGAGCGTGTCATCGAAACCGCAGTAAAAGGTATGTTGCCTAAGAACCCATTAGGTCGTGCCATGTACCGCAAACTGAAAGTCTATGCGGGCGCAACTCATAACCACGCTGCACAGCAGCCACAGCCACTGGAAATCTAGGGTAGTCACATGGCAGAACAACAGTATTACGCAACCGGTCGTCGCAAATCATCAAGCGCACGTGTCTATCTGAAAAACGGCAGTGGTGACATCACCATCAATGGGCGTTCACTCGAAGTCTTCTTCGGTCGTGAGACTGCGCAGATGGTCGTACGCCAGCCACTGGAGCTGGTCGAGATGACTGACAAGTTTGACCTGAACATCCGTGTAGCAGGTGGTGGTATCTCAGGCCAGGCCGGCGCCATCCGTCATGGCATCACACGCGCTCTGATGGAGTACGATGGCAGCCTGCGCGGTGCACTGCGCAAAGCCGGTTTCGTCACTCGCGATGCACGTGAAGTAGAACGTAAGAAAGTGGGTCTGCGCAAAGCACGTCGCGCGACACAGTTCTCGAAACGTTAGGTCGGGTCGATACCTGCTCTATTTCTCTCATATTTGGGGAATCGTCTAACGGCAGGACAACGGACTCTGACTCCGTCAATCAAGGTTCAAATCCTTGTTCCCCAGCCATAAAAGCACAAAGCCCCTTTCAGGGGCTTTGTGCTTTTTGCGTTTGGGGTTCTGATATGGGTAGTGTGGCCGTATCTATGTGGCTGTAATCTCGCTTGACTGTCACAATTATTTACAATTTTAAGTGGGGCTAAACAAGGTCCAATTGTGGAATTGTTTAAAAACATAGGGATAGGATTGTAGGTGTGATTTTTGCATCGCAGTTTTAGCTGGTCGTAGTAAGTGCTGTTGTATTGGGTGTTTCAAATGATTTGAAGGGGTGCTGAAGATGCAAAAGATTGTTATTGCTTTATTATCCGCCGTTCTGTTTTCGCTATTCACGTTGAGCGCAAATGGAACCCCTCTTGCCTTTGAGTATGATCGCGTGTTGGCGCTGGGCAGTGAAGCCACCATACCGGACTCGATACCATTGAATAGTGCGGAGCCTCCGCGCTTTAATGTCTTAGGTCGACCTTCAATCAACAATAGCGGCAATCTGGTGTTTGGTGCAAGCGTGTTCGCTGCCAATCGTTCGATACCGGCGCTATATTCGATGTCGGCAAGCGGTTCTCAAACACTGGTTGCATTAAACGGGCAGCCATCTACTCAGAGTTTCGGTGGTGCCTATGATTTTGGTCCTACGGGTCCCAGTGCTTCGATCGCCAATAATAATCAGATCGCTTTCGTGGGTGACGAAAGTGGTGGTAATGAGGCTTTATGGAGTGTAGGTGATACTGGTGTTGTAAAAAAACTGGTGCAGGAGAGGCAGTCACTGCCCGGCATCAATCAGACGATTACACGTTTTCAGAGTAATCAGAATGATAATGGCAATATCCTTCTCAAGACATACTATGGGGCAGCGTCTGCGACGCAGGATACCGGGCTGTGGTCGATGGATGCGGATACCGGTGATGCCCGGTTGATCGTACATGGTGCCGGTGAGAACCTGTTTTTCATCAATCCGGTTATGGATGCATCCGGCGATGTCTTTTTTACGGCTAAGAAACATAGCTTCTTCGGTACGGCGAGGGATGTCATCTATTCCTGGGATGCTTCTACCGGTGCGCTCACGGAACTGCTCAACACCAATCAGAACAGCATCACAGGTAGTGG